>NZ_JBQQCO010000012.1:0-88728 GCF_052246295.1 Piscibacillus sp. B03
TGATTCATAGGGAAGACCTCTTTTCTGTGAATTTTAGTCTGCTAACTTAATTCTACAGAATGGGTCTTCCTTTTTCTATATCATTGAAAATCGGAATAGCCATTTACACAAAATATTTTACACTCTCTAAACTTTACTTTATTATGCTATAATCAAGTTAATAATTAACTAGAAGGTGAAAGTTATGATTGAGCCACGTCTATATGAAACGTTACTTAATTATCAAAAAGTGATGCAGTCTAGTGATTTTAAAACTGGACAAAACAATAATATGTTTAAAGATTTGCTTCAGACTTATTTAGGTAATCAAACGTCTAATATGAATGCTTACAATAATACATTTAATGCCAACAGCACATTACAACCTAGGCAACTACCATTTACACATAGCTCAGTGTCGCCTTTATCAATAAAAGAACAAGAGAAATCACATAACTTTGACGATCTAATTCAACAAGCTGCAGATCGTTATGGGTTAGACGTTAATTTAGTGAAAAAAGTCATTCAGACAGAATCAAATTTTGACCCTAATGCGGTAAGCCACGCCGGAGCTGCTGGATTAATGCAATTAATGCCTGCTACCGCTCGTGCACTAGGTGTAACGAACATATTTGATCCCGCTCAGAATATTGAAGCTGGTTCTAAGTATTTAAAAGATATGATGGATCGTTACGATGGTGATATTAAATTAGCCTTGGCCGCCTATAATGCTGGCCCTGGAAATGTAGATCGCTATCAAGGTATTCCGCCATTTGAAGAAACACGAAACTATATTAAAAAGGTATTAGGTTAATGAGAAGAGTGTCTAAGTCTATAATTAGGCATTCTTTTTTTGTATGCGGTTATAGTACATAATTGAATTATTCCTATAGTTTCGTTAGAATTAGACAAATAATAACCACCAACGTAGAAAGGATGAAGTAAATGGATTGGATAGGTATTATCATGCCATATCTAAGGAATATCGCATTAGCCATTGTAGTATTAGTAGTTGGGCTTATATCCATTAAAGTTATTACTAATGCTGTTGGTAAACAAATTGACAAATCTAAGCTTGATAACAGCTTGAAACCATTCTTAAAGTCACTAACTGGTACTATTTTAAAAATATTATTAGTCATTTCTGTTATAGGAATCCTAGGGGTACCGATGACATCATTTGTAGCTATTATTGCTGCAGCAGGATTTGCTATTGGATTAGCGTTTCAAGGTTCACTGTCTAACTTTGCTGGAGGAGTTTTACTACTCACTATCCGTCCTTTTAGAGTCGGAGATTATATTGAAGGTAATGGGTACGCAGGTACTGTTGAAGCCATCCAAATTCTTTACACAGAACTTGTCACACCAGATAATAAAGTAATCTTTATTCCAAATGGTAACTTATCTAACTCAGGAATCGTAAATTATTCTGCTAAAGAGACAAGACGTGTTGATTTTAAATTCGGTGTTGGTTACGAAACAGATACACAACATGTCCTTCGCACGTTACACCAAATTGTAGAGAGTCATCCATCTACATTAGATGACCCAGAACCATTTGTCCGTCTATCAGCTCACGGTGATAGCGCCGTTGAATATACGGTTCGTGTATGGGTAAATGCAGAAGATTTCTGGGATGTCCACTTCGATATCTTAGAGCAAGTTAAAACACGCTTCGATCAGGAACAAATATCAATTCCATATCCACAAATGGATGTTCATGTAAATCAGTAAAAAATCACGGGGGCTGGTCCTCGTGATTTTTTAGTTTTGGAATCAAACTTGGATTCGAGGGAATCGTACTCTAGTTAAAGGGATAAAATTGAACAACAAATGCTTAACCCTTGTTTAAACCTTTCGAACCTTTAATCCACTAATATTAGATATTTTACTTGTTTCTTCTTCATTTTCATCTTTAATAAATCCTTCTGATTCATGGGATATCGTAACCAACCAATCTCGGCCACTCTTAAGAAAACACAAATCTTCAGGCAAGTTAGGATATACCCAACTATATAAAGACCTAGCAGATTCTTTAATTATCTTTTTAGCATTTTGATCAGTATGATAATAATACACTTCTGCCGTATTGTTATCTCCTAGTACAGTGCCTGCCCATTCGGATTGTTCTCTTTTTTCTATTAATGAGTTACTTAGTTTATCTAATAGTGAAGAAAACCCATCTAAAGGGCCTAAGTCCTTCCTTAGAACAAAGTAAAATTGATCACAAGTTTCAAAGGCTATATCCATTAGGTCCTCATATACTTGATTTTTTGGATTTTTTTCTATAATTATAATATTATTCACCTACCTTAAAATCATTATATATAATTAATAAGGATTCCCATAGAAAGCATGTGAACTCATTCGTATAGCTTTGCCGTATTGATAACCCGAAACCGGGTGGTAGTACCAAAAATATTTTACTACACACATGTGGATTTAATATTTGATTCAGGCACAGAATCATACTCGTGCAGATATACAAACTAATTACAATATCTATACTCATGTAACAAATAATTCCAGAGAAAAAACAGCCGAACAATTCCTAAATTATATGACAAACGACTAAATGTGAGTCATTTGTGAGTCAAAAACGAATCATATAAAAAACCCTCTCTTTTCCAACAAAGGATAGAGAGGACTTGAAACCTTGTGAGACAAGGGTTTTAACGTTTTGAGAACTGAGGCGCACGACGAGCTTTCTTAAGACCGTATTTCTTACGTTCTTACAAATTGCCGATTTTGTGCCATCAGTTCAACCGTTACAAAGTGCATAAAATAAGGGTTTTGCGCTTTTTCCATTCCATTGAATTACACCGAAAAATTTAGAAAGGGTATTCAATGGGTATTCAAAAGGTATTCAATTCTCCTTAATCTTGCTGGCGGGTAATGTGAGGGTCAAGTGTCATTTTGACCTTAGCACAAATGGTCTTGTATGCTTCAAAATCAATGGCTTCAGATTCAAACCATGCTTCACCGACTACCTCGAAGTCATCTTCTACAATGGTACACACATCTCCCTCTTTCCAGCTGTACTCTGACACACCAAATGCATATGGTTTAGCGTTAAGGATCATTACCTGTTCCCCTGGAAGTAAGATCCCGTTTAATAGTGTTTCGTGTTTATCTGAATCAATATATTTAACTGTCACTTGTTGCATTATAGTTCCTCCTCAAAATGATAAATAAACGTCCATGAGGTCACTTCTTGACACACCATGGCCTAAATAACTATGAACCTGGTCTATAGCTTGTTTAACTCGTTGATAGATAAGGCGCTCTGATTGTTCAATCTGATAATCCTTCCTGTAACCTTCCGAACGGTTAAGGACCATTCTCTGAACAATGTCAGGGCCTTGTTTTTCGATACCTAACTGCTGGAATTCCTCCTGCAGCATAAATCGAGCATACGTATGACGTAAGCTATGGGATCCTTTTATCCCCGCTCGCACATATCCGCTTCTGATTGTGTCATACTTCACTTTCACAATATAATCTTTCTGATTGCCGTCTTTGACTAGTGCTTGAATTCTCTCTTCCATATCAGGCCGGCATAACGCTTTACGTCCTCTTCCAGCCTTAGTGACTCCTACAGCTGTATTAGCAGCGTAACGATCGCTAACAGCTTCCCAGTAATACTGGCCGTCTTCTAATGTAATGTGAGCGTATGTCGTATTTGCCGCTTCACGTAACCTTAAACCAAAAGCCATCTGAAGGTCTGCTGCAACTTTCACATGATTGGATAAGCCCTGGTAAGCTTCTTCATATTCCTGATCTGTTAGTGATCGGTTAACAGCCTTCTCTCTCGATCTCACGTCAATCAATCGCTTTTTAGGACACCAGTCTCTTGGCGCCATTCCTTTATCTTTAGATACTTTGGCCATGCCTTTATTAAGCAGCCTTAAATTCGTCTCAATATTAATGAGATGGCCATTTGAAACCTCTTTCGTTTTCATGTGGTCTATATACAGGCGATAATGCGAACGCTTCACCTGGTATAGATCCATTAGTCCTTTTTCGCTTTTTAACCACGCTACGAAGTTTTGTGCTGTCGATAGCGTCTCTTTCATTTGTTTAATGGAGTGGATGCCCGTATCAAGCTTTTGTCTCTCAAGACTATATTTTGAGACACCTATTTGATCAATCGTTTTCAGTGCCTGGTTCACTTGATATTTCAACTTACTTCCGGATCTCTTCACTCCTGATCAGTCCCTTCAAAAGGTATTAAAAATAACAGAACAACATAAGGTGATGCATATTATTAAAGCCCAAAGGCCAGCGGAAAACCGCTTCTATTGTGGCCATGCATGACCACCGTAAATCTATATATGAAACAGCTTTTAAACACAAAAAAGAGCGACTTCAGCTGTATGAAAAGTCACTCTCTTAACCTCCAATCACCTGTATATAAACAGGCAATCGACATGTTCTGTTTTTTGAAATTACGCCTTCTAACGGATTTTTGATATAAAAAAAAGACAGACCAACCGAATTTACGGTCAATATCTGCTTTCACAATTACTCCCTCAAACGGTTTTTTAATGCTGGCTCTTGACGTCCAGCTCCTCAGTAAATTTATGTGCTATGTCAGCACGCTTCTTTCGATTCTGTATTGAATCATTTGAAGCAAATTAATTTTGTGATTCACTTTCTACCTGCTCTATGGTTAGTTTGCATTCCTGGTTACTGTCTAACGCTTATAGGGGTAGTGTGTGAATCAATAATCAAATAACAGTTTACTTTTAAACCTGTCGGCCAAAGCCGATTCATTTGCTATCAGGTCGCATGACCCAATCCAAGAAAAAGAAAATAAAAAGTTAAAAAAGTAATTTATGTAATAATCGTAGCAATTATCTAAAAGTTTTTCAAGAGAAATTTAAAAAAGCCTCTCACATAAGTAAGAGGCTAGTGTTTCATGACATATTCTTTAATCAAGTCTTCATCGATGTCTCGGTTTAGACGTTTGCCACCTTCAGTCACAATATCCCAAGGTGTTCCTGGTTGATGCGTTAAATGGACCAAATCCCAAGCTTTATATTTTTTATATTCAGTGAGTGTTTCATCCAGTACATCTAGATATTTACCAAAGCTTGATGTCTGCATAAATCGTGAGTATACGGATAATTTAAACTCATCATCTTGATTAATTGGCGTTGTGTCATCTTCCAATTGATCCATTATGCTGCTTCCACCATATTTTTTATACGTGTCATAAACTTCTTCAATAACTGGACCATGTCTCCAGGCAACAAATTGCTCTTTAAAAGGTGCTTCTGCATATTTTTTAACATAGCCTTCATAGAAGAAATACAATAGCTTCTGCAGCTTTAAATGTGTACATTCTATCTTAGACGTGATGAGATTCGCTATGTCAAAAGACGTTATTTCATCGTCATCAGCAAGAAAGCGCATGAATGAATCGAAATCATTAGCTGGAAACACATCTTCAAAGAATTTGTCGTACTCTACAACTGATTCCCATGTTTTAGCGTCCGTTTTCACATGGTGAAAGCCAAAAGATAGTTCCGGGTAATACGATTTTAGAGTATCAGTCAACTCTTTAAAATCCTTTAAACCATCTACGCTTTTGTGCACCTGGTGAAACGCAATACGCTTTCCTTCACTGTAATCACTGTGAAGTAAAATAAAGTGTTCAAACATAGCAAATCCCTCCTTTTCGCGTAATAATATTAGCCATCTCTATATTTAGTTGGCCAATATGTATAATCTTTCTTATATACCTTATGTGAATCAAGATTAGAACGTTCATGCTGTGCGTCCCAAACTTGAAGCTCTATTGGAAAACAATTATTTGACGCTCCCATAAAGTAAATATGGTATGCTTTATAATCCTTTATTTGACGTTCGCTTGCTCGAATCCTTCTTTTATCCTCATCTTCCATAACCTCGATGTGTTCAGTTAGATCATGAAAGTTAGATGCAAAGTCTTCATCAACGACTCTGAAGCCTAGCAGATCGTTTAAATACTTGTTAACCGAAAAACTGCCGTTTGCATCGAATCTTTTACGATGAAGTTTCGAGACAATGGAGTCATCATTTTTCACTCTTCCCGTAATCGGTATGCCATAGTTGGATGACAGCTCCACCACAATATCAGCATACAGATCGTACAGTCCTAGTTGATAACTTTCCATATAATCAAGAAAGTCTGTATCGATGAAATCATCCATGTTCTTTGGATCATCTGA
Organism: Piscibacillus sp. B03; assembly: GCF_052246295.1. NCBI lineage: Bacteria > Bacillati > Bacillota > Bacilli > Caryophanales > Bacillaceae > Piscibacillus > Piscibacillus sp. B03. The sequence goes on from NZ_JBQQCO010000012.1 coordinate 6,195, forward strand.
CGTTACATGTCGGACTTGTTTCTTTTTAAGGTTAAAGGTTTTACCCTTCTGAGTTTTAAGCCATTCATGGTTGTACTGATCATGTCTTTCACAAATAATATCGATAATTCTTTTGTAGTCGTCAATACTATAGGTATGTGAAAGTGACACGATAATTACCCCTCAGTTTGTCCAAAGTCAACACCAAGTATACACAATGAGTGCAAAACGAGCAAACAGGAGCTTCATTTATATAATCGGTTAAATTCTAAAAAAGTGAATAGGGAATGGGATAATTACTTGATGTCCTGGAGAGATTAAGTAAGAGATGTTAGAAGGCAAAAAAGTATTCCCGGAAAGGATTGACCGGGAAACTTTTCGATAAGTTATATTTTATTCAGACAGTAGAACGATAACGACGATTAACTTATCAATGGATTTAGAAAACTTACTTAAATTATACAACATTCTTATCATATATACCAGCTTTTTAAGCGTTTGTTTTCAGGAATAATCCAATATTACGCATGGCCACTTTATGGGTACTTGCTGTATCTGTACCACCAAAAGTTAAAGCATCCTGATTAAATTCACCTGTAAGGTAAACAGCTGCACGTTGATCAGTGTCAGTAGCATCTACTTCATCCATCAGAATCGCATAAGGGTTTTGTACGGATCCAGCTCCAGCTGAATCAACTAAGACACCTTTATCTTCAGCATCTAACGCTAGTACGGCACCTTCAGGATAAACTTGGCCAGCTTTTAGTGTCATTCCATCCGTTACCTTGGGCATTGTGCCCCCGGCTATTAAATTTTGATAACTCATAGAACCAATTTGCATGTTATATCATCCTTTCGTTTTTAATTTGACCTCTTCCATTCTTCTAAGGCTTCGTCAAACTCTTTACCCCACTGCTCTTTCAATGCTTTTAGTTCTGTGAAATCAACTGTGGATCCTTGCTTATTTTTATACCCCTGAAGACGCATTGCTATATAGCCTTCTCTTGTGTTTGCTAAATTCTTCGGTATTTCTAGCAGGATAAAGTCTTTTTGATTATCTGCGTACTGGATCGTGTAGGTGATAAGGTCATCCGTTTTTGTCTGATCTACCTTCAAATGATGCTCTAAATCCAACGATAGGTAGTGTTTACCTTCCTCAAATTGAATTAAGAGTAATCTATCGTTGTGTTCAACGCTCTTAATGGCGTTCACAAAAATAGATGTCATAGCGCCATTTTGAACAGTCCACCTAAGGTATTCACCCTTCATATCCATTAACAAATTTGCACTAAGCATCGTTTACCTCCTCGATTAATTTCCTAGATTAACTCTGCGTTGATTCTGCAACCATTTTCTCATCTTACGCTCGAAATCTCTTTGAGACATTTCCATAGCCTCTCGGACTTCATTAGCATCTGCGTTACCGTGCACATGAACCTCTGCATTGTAATGAAACACAACTTGATCTGAATCGTTATGCGTCGTGTCGCCTCCGCCTTTATCATCACGGTTAATGAATTGATCTAGCTTCGATAAAGGTAAAACAGCCTCTTGTTCAGCACCTTCACCAATCATGGCCAACGTCGCACCGGTTGTAATACCACCTTGAGCTAATTCAGGAATACGAGGAAGGCTGACAGTTGGGATGTCAGGGACTCCAATTTTCCCGATACCAGGAATGTCCATAGACGGGATCTTATTAACGGCATTTGCTATACCATTTATGATTTTTTCAAATCCTGATATTAAACCGTTACCCATGCCAAGAATGGCATTGATCGGAGCTCGTACACCATCTTTCATTTTCCCAAAAGCATCAACAAAACGGTCTTTCATCTTGCCGACAACTTCACCTATCTTCTCGCCGAGGCCAACGAAAAAGTCACGAATACCGCCCCATATTTCCATCGCTTTCGCAGACACAACATCCCAGTTTTGATAAAGAGCCACACCTGCAGCTATTAGCAAGCCGATTGCAATAACAATCAAACCTATAGGAGATGTGACAAAAGCCATTGCTGCACCAAAAGCCCATGTAGCTGTAGCCCATGCAATTTTAGCAGCTGTTGCTATTTTTGTTGCGGCAGTTACAGCTAATGTAATGGCTTTAAAAGCAACCAATGCAGCTGTAATTCCAGCCACAATCGGAGCGATCCAACTCCAATTTTCAACGATCCACTGATAAACCTCTTTAGCGCGATCAACAACATCAGCTATCAATCCTATTGCTTGCGGAATCCCTTCATTGATAAACCACTCAATGTAAGGTTGTGCCATTTCAAACGCATTACGTAAAAAATCTCCTGCCTCTGACAGAAGGTCTCTAAAATTCATCGTTGGATTGAAATTATCTTGAATGGCATCACGTATTGAATGGAATATCGCTAGTCCGGTTTCACCCAGCCACGAAAGAACACCGCCTACAATCTCAAAGGCTCGTTGCAACTTCTCCTGCATTGCTGGAAGCTTTTCGAGACCTGCATCTAAAAAACTCTGAAAGGTAGGCAAGACTTTCATAGCGACTGTGTTAAAGAAGCCTTGAAATGTCTTTTTGACCTTATCCATTGTATCAGCCCACAAAACCCCAGCTTCAATGCCGTCTTCTCCAATGACGGCGCCAAGGTCGTGGGCTTCATCTCTTAGATTCTTGATCTCATCTCCACCAGCTTCTAACGCTGGTAAAAGTTCTTGAGCTGTCTTTTCGCCAAAGAACTCACTGGCCAAGGCCGCCCGTTCAGATGAGTTTTCCATATCACCTAGATAGTCCAGGGCTTCCTGGAAGACATCTTCTGTACTTCTCAAATTCCCTTCCTGATCCTTAAGTGATATGTTCATTGAATCGAGAGCTTCAGTGTATTTTTCGTTACCCTGCAGGGCTTGGCCATACCGTTGGTTAGTACGCTGTAGTGCTTTCTCTAATGCACTATCGCTAACTCCTACCTGGTCCATAGCATGGCGCATTTCCTGTAAGTAATCCGTGTGTACGCCAGCACGTTGAGAAGCTTTGTCGATCTCATCTGCCGTTTGTGCAAAACGATTAGCCATTCCGACACCGACTCCAGCTGCAGCAGTTGCAGCACCAGCAACACCTAATGCGAACTTACCGGCCATTTTTGCTGCGTTACCTAGACCTTGCCTAAAACCTTTAAGGTTGCGTTGCGTTTCACCAAAAGCTTTTTTGACCGATGGATCCATCTTTGCTCCGAGTTGAAAAGCGATTTCAAAATTCTTTTTACTCATTTTTTCACCTCCTTCCAAAGTTATGTGCTATGACGGACTGTACTTAGACATTTCCTGTAGTGCGTCAAACACATGATTCTTGATCACAAGCTTGATTGGCTCCAACTCTTTAATATTTACCACTTCGGGAGCCACCTTTTCAGGTATCTTAAGCGTAATTTGTCTGAAAGTATCTAACATTTCATTCATAGCGGATTCAATGTCATCCGATGAGTGGGTGTTAGCTTCTAAATGACTAAGTTCCAGCTCCAACTTTTTACGTCTCACCTTTATTAAGCCTGTTCGAGCCTTCCTTAGGTTGAGCTCGTCCGAATCATTCAACATTTCGTTTTTATGCTGGATGTACGTTTGGACTGATTGCCCGAGATCGTAGACATCACGATCAATCTTAACGAGCAGTCCTTCGCTCTCCAGCTGTCTAACTCGACGGTCTGTCACACCAAGAATTGAGCCCATTTGTTGAGTGGAAACTTTTAGCCTTTCAGACTGCTTCTGTTGTTTGGCCATTAACTTTCACCTGCCTTCTTGTAAGGGTCCAATATACGGAAACGGAAACGAGAATTTTGAAATAAAAAACTAGCCCTTTTTCGGGCGTCGCAGCACCCGCTAGAAATTAAACTCTCAGAAGGACCCATAAGGGTGCACAGATGATTGAACACCCCTACAGATTAGTCAGTAGACCCTTCTTGCTTATCGATATATTCGATTAAAGCGTCAGCTCTAATCCTTCTGTTGTTACCAATCTTGAAGCTCGGAAGCTCCTTGCTCTTACACAAGTTATAGACTGTGTTCTTATGGACTCCCAATAGATCAGCCACTTCTTGTGGCGTTAAGAAGTCAGGTAACCCTAACTTATTTGGCATGATGATCCCCCTACCTATCCTTCAGTTACTTCTTATCGGCGTCACGTTTATTCCAGTTGCGATAGCTATTAGCTCTATCTGCAAGCTTTCCTGCACGCTTTTTCTCATCTTTCGATAAAGACTTCTTCTTATCAGCCATAGTTCTCACCCCTTTCTGTTAAAATGAAAATGGTTTACTTACGTCTTGCGTTTGCAATTTCTGCTACTCGTTTTGCTACTGCTGAATCATCCTGGCTAAGGTCTTGATCAGTCACATGGTTGTCTTGGCTGGATCGCTTAGTATTGATTGCTTCAGCTATCTTAGCAGCATGAGTCTTTTCTTCCTGAGTCATTGGCCCTTTAGGCTCTGCTTGGCTGTGTTGCATTATGCTCCTACCCCCTTTCGACGGTATCTGATTTCGACTTGAATCTGACCACCGTTTATCTGTCTAGCTTGTCCTGTATTAATAAACTCTAGATTAGGGTTACGCTTCTTGAACTCTTGTACAACGTCCTCCACTTTATTCATCCCGATATACGATACCGTCTTTTTTTCGGTCGTATCCTCGTTCACACCAGCGGTAAAGCCCTGGTCTTCTTTCGATGTTGAGGCTTGCTGCCTTTCTTCTTTCTCAATGTATTGCTCTAAGATGTGTTGGCCTTGATCTTCAATCCATGCTTTGATGTATTTTTCTTTGGAGTAGCTGCTTTTAATTTTTCGAGGCTCTATATACTTTAAAACCCTTTCAACTTGTTTCTGTTCAGGCGGCACGCCCCAGCTGTATGTGTCTTTACTGCTTTCAAGTTCCTCTATTTCTTTTTTCAGCTGGTCAATTTTACTCTGCTTAGCATCAATCTTTTCCTGAATCTTACTATTCTTGTTACCTCTTTCATTTGCCATCCTTTTTGCAGCTGCACGGATCTCTTCAAGGTCTTGATTGGTTACAAGGTCAGACTCAAGCTTTTTTCGATAACCTTCTGTTCTGCCTTCAATCGAATCTCGTTCTAACCGCTTCTTGTTTAACTCTTCTTCAAGCGCTTTAGCCTGATCGGCATCACCCTCAATATTCGCATCCACGATCTGTGAAGTGATGGCTTCCATCTCTTGATCTAGCGACACCTTTTTCTCTTCATCACCAGCAATCAGTTGCTTAATTCTTTCTTCTTTTTCAAATACATTGTTCACTAATGTTTGAACGTCTTTTTGTTGAAACATGTTCTTCTCCTCCTCTTTTTTGTTTTCAGCAGGCGCTTGCTATTATTGACTGTGCCCCCTGTTTAAGTTTCTACATGGACCTTCTTCACTCTAAACACCACAATCAGAAATAACTGCATTTGAATGACTTCTGTATGTGTTTTGTAGTCTAGAACTCGAAACCCTCGCTTGTTGAAATCATCAATAACTTTATCAAGTTCAGTATCTGTAGAATTATTTAACGTAAATCGACTGGTAAAGAACTGAAAGTCATTGATCGGCTCGTCAGTTTGATCACGCATTGACTTGCACCTCCTTCTCGTATTTATATAAATCTTCAACAATAGATGCAGTGTAATCCTGAAATTTTAGGATCCCTTCTAAAAGATAAAGATTAAACCTGGTCTCAACATCAATACGCATCTTTCGATATTCTCTTAGTGTCAGGTTTCGTTTTTCTGCTAATATGCCGTCAGGGATGTATTTACATTGATATAGCTTTAATGCTTTATTCGGATTAACACGGTACTTCTCGGCCAAAAACTCTCTATCCTCATTCGAAATATGTTTTAAGCCGTAGAATAGAATTTTACAGCTAAGCTTTTCCCTTTCCGACAATACGTTTATGTTTAATTCATAATATCCCCAGTGGCTCAAATGGACTTGCGCTATTCGTAAACGGTTCCGAGGTCTTCGCATCTTTCACACTCCTAACGCCTCAATCATGTAATTAAAGTCATCCTCCAACATCTGGTTATCTAACTCTCTAGGCGGAATAATGTCCGGTTCTAACCCACTCATGAACGTTATCGCTTCTTCAATCTCTTCGATTTCTCGATACACTTCTTCTGCCAGGAGATCAACTTCATCAAAAGACGGGTTAGCGTTCAAGTATTCATTGATGAGTTGCATTTTGTCTCTCGGTGTTAATGTGTTTAAGTACTCAGTGAAGTATCGCTTTTTTTGTATGAGGCTCTTAACACGCTTCTCTTTTGATGCTAGAGAGTCGACGAGTTCAGCCACACCATCCTCAATCTTTACCCCTACAGTCATAAGTTGCAGCCCGTTTTGTTCCACCCTAGTTGTAAACGACTGATTGTAAAAAATCGTGGATATTTCATCCATTTGATCTCTCAGCCTCTGAATCTGTTTATCTAGGTTCAAATAATAGATTATCTTTTTTCGAATGAAATACTCATTCCACAAATAGGATCACCCCACAAAATGCAAAATTAGCTGAAATAATTAACGAAAATTACTAAGTGTATTTTTCAGTAATTGTCCTTAATCCCTTTCATATCAGTGGTTTTCAACTTTACAATTACTGAATTATTATTTTCCCCATGTTCCTCCCTATACGTATATAGAGGGTATATATTTTTTTACTTATATATGGAACATAGGGATTTCAGTAATTCAGTAATTCAACACGGCATAACCTCTTGTGACTGCTGGCTTCACGAATAATTACTAAGTTAAAATTTCAGTAATTCTCCGTTAATTTTCTAGAAAGTCTTGGTTCTCTAAATTCTTCTTGGCTTTATCATGAACACTTAAACCGTATAAAAACCTCACGTTGTCTGTTCCTGGCTTAAATTCAAATCCTCTGTGTTCTAACTCTCTATAAAACTTCCTGTTAGTGAGTTTAAAGTCATCATTTCTTTGACAGAATAAATTGTAGTAATAGTAGACAACCTTCCCCGCCTCTTTCTCATCTGGATCAATTATGCAGCACTCATCTAGAAATGGTTTTAGAATATCCATGTCATCACGGTACTTTTCTGACTCATCCATAATACTTTTAGGCTTCTTTAAACCTTCACGCTTCCAAAGCTTGTAGCCTTCAATGGCCCAATTCAGAATACCAGGCAATTCACGAGATAGCTTTTCGGACAAGTAAGGATCTTTCGGCTTATTCTTACCATCAAATGTCACTCTGAAGGGTATAACAGCTATCCGTCTCCAGATCCCATCATCTGATCCTTTAATGATCGGTTTATGGTTGGTAGAGAAAAAGATTTTAAAAGCTGGTTTAAATTCAAAGAACTCTTTACGCAGGAACCTTGCTGTAATCGTGTCTCCACCTGTCAGTTGTTTAATTAATGACTCAGCTAAATGCTGGCCATCTTCTGACTCAACAGCTGCAACGAATCTAGCTTTATCTAATCTAGCAATATCGTTATTAATTCCACTATCAAACGGCTTTTTAATAAATGTATCTGCGTTTGTCTGCTTGGCGTATTCACCTAAAACGCTTTGAATCGTCTCAATGAACTTTGATTTCCCGTTTCCACCCTTACCAGTTAAGAAGAAAATGGTCTGTTCAGACGTCAAGCTCGTAAGGGAGTAACCTATCGCTTTCTGCAAATATCTAATAACCTCGTAATCTGAAAACCCATCTTCATCGACTATGACTTCCTCTAGAAATTGATTAAAACGAGGACATTTGGCATTAGGATCGTAATTGACCGGTGAAATTCTTGTGATCATATCTTTATGGTGATGTGACTGAAGCTCTCCTGTATTTAAATTCAATGTTCCGTTACTAACATTAAATAAATTGGAGTCTGCGTCTAAATCACTGTTTTTGACACTGGCCAAAGGTTTTACATCTTCAATAGAATTCACTCTTATTTTTCTACTCTCACATTTCTTAGCCCATTGATAGATTTCTTTTTGTCGCTTCTCATCACTTTCGAGTAATGCTTCATCGTAGATTGATCTTAGAGTCTTATTCGTTATTTTCTCGATTGTTGAAAGCGCATCAGCCTCCCACTTCTTACCGTTCCAGACAAGCCAACCTCTCTCTTTCGAATAGGCTATTTTGTCCTGGTTATAATGCCAAATGCGCTCGGCATTACCTAGTTCTGTCAGATGAAACTTATCAATATTCAATTCAGGATTTTCAATCTCTGAATTGTAGTGGGTAACTACGTCTTGGCCAAAGTCCTCAGCTGGTGACTTTTTGGGCTGATAGAATTTCTTACCATTTTCATATCTGTATCTTAGCGACCGAAGGATCGTATTCAGGACATAGTTGTCGTTTCGTTCCAGTACTTTGTTTTGAGAAGTCGCAGACTCCATAAATAGCTCGTATAGCTGATTAAGATCCTGTGTGTAATGTGACAGCTCGTATGCGATAAACGCATCAGCTCTACTTCTATCGTCCGGGTAGTAAGTGTTTAAATCGTTATCATAGAACAAACCTTTAAATTTCTTACTATTGATGCCGTTCTCTGCTAAACGCTTTATTTCATCATTAGACATTTTAGGAGAGACAATCTTTATGTCTTTTGAATCAAAATTGACCTTATCTTGTTTATTAGAGTGCATATCGTGTATATAAGTAATCGCTGTGTTTCGTTCCTTCACTTCCGTGAGGTTGTCATAAACTTCGCCTGTCATAGCAAAGAATCTACCTTGGCTGTACATCTCTATATGTTGCTTTTTAATGGATTCGATAGCGTTAGCCTTTACAACTATATGAAGGCCATTCCCACTTTGCGAGACCTCAGTATAACTATCTAAACTATCAACGATCTCCTTAGCTTCTCTAGTTAGTTCGCCATCTATGAAACAATCATCAAGATCAACGATCACAAAGGGGTCAGTATCGACGAGTACAAATCCTATCCCTGAGAAGTCCCCTTCCTGGTAAGCGTGTACAGCAGCATCAAAACTCAATCGATGCTTAGGGTTCGTTGCACTCGCATTGTAGCCATTTGGTTGTTTGGGAACCTTAGTGTATTTAATGAACCCTGTATCAGGGTCTCTTAGAATTTCTCCATCTTTATTTCGTTTTTGTTCCTTCTTCCAAAGTATCCACTGATTGAGGTTGCGCATCTCTGTTGGTAGATTCATAAAGTTATCAATGCTTCTTTTTTCCTTTTCTACTGTGTTTGTTGTCATGTTTTTACACCTCCGATCTTTGCGTGAAATAGGGAAAACCTAAAAACGAAATCGTATGTTATAATAGACATAGTGTAGCTCCTTTGTGGTTGCGCTAAATAATTGCTCGTTTTGTGGTGTCCCCTCAACCTTTCAATGGCTGAGGGGATCTGCCATTAGTCAAACAACTTATTTAGCAAATTAGCCATACTCCCATTACGCCCAATTTGGAGCTCCTCCTATTTTTTATAAATGTGATTTAAAGCCAAATTCCATATAACTGTGGTTGTAACTTCGCAAGTTCATTTCAAGTAAAGCTAGATTTCTTGCTACGGATCTTTGAGGGTCCATAAAGAAAGATGATAGTTTTCTAGCTTTATTGACTGGCCACAATGGCTCCAGCACTCTTGGAAGATAATCAAGCTCATCATCAATGTGGATCGGGTAGCATCTTTCCATATTGATAAAAGCAACCTCAGCTTGATTTAAGCCTACGGCGTTAACGTACCCCTCATAGAACGTTGGCGCCGTTTGATTCTTTTTGTAATCCCGCTTCTTGAATAAGAATAAACTGTACTTACCTTCCTGAAGCCAAATGTGTTTCACTCCTGAATCGATTAATAGCTCATGAAGGTTTTTTGCAATTGCAAGCCCCTCATTCACTCGAATCTGAACTAGTTCTCTTGGAACAATCATTTCTTGCGTTGGATAGTTATTTTGAGATTCAGACTCTTGAAATCCTTTTATCCAATTAATCACATCATGTTCAGAAGGAATGCGACATTCAGGCTTGTTTGTGACAGTGATCATTTCATCACGCCCTCCTGTAATTTTAGTTAAGCTATCTCTAGCTCGTCTCCAACATAAATGCCGATTAAACTTGCTTGGACTTCATCCACAAAAACAACATGGCCATCATCTGTAGTAACCATCAGTCCGGCACATCCTGTATCTGTTAACCCGACACAAACTACTCTTAATTCATATAGATCTGATAATTCATCCTTAAAAACAGCTTTCATGTTATTTGGAGCTTGTGTGATACTTACAATTGATTCATCCATAATCTAAACATCCTTTCAAATTGATTTAACTGCTGATCATTTTCCATTCCAAAACTCATTAATCCTGATCTCCTCGTTAAGCCTGTGCATTAAAGGCTTGATTTTATATTCTTCGAAATCAGGTCCATAACGACTTTTAATCATTATGTTCATTGCGTCTCTATAAGCCCTTGTTTCTTCATAGCTTGGACAATCAGAAAGTTTACTGTATGATCCGCTAAGCCACTCACTCCTCAATTCATCATAAGAGAGTTGAAACCAGGTGTTTAAGCTGTCAATGGCATGATCATCTACCATAACCCTATCCCTCCTCCCAAAGCACTCAATGAAAACCTGCTATATAATTAAATTTGTGATAAAATCAAGCTATAGGTTATTTGGAGAAGCGTTCTTTTGGTCTGCCAACCATTTACGCTTCTTCTTTTTGCTCTAAAACTTGTTTAACAGCTGTTTCTAGTAACTCATCCAAAACTTCTGCATTCTTTCTGAGTAATTCGTCTAACATTCTCACTTTTCTTATAACGTGAGGCATAGTGATCATCACATCTGCCTTACTTTTTAAATCAATGTTTTCTACCTCGTCTCTTAAAAGAGCCAATTCATCTGAAACATCTAATGTTAATTGCTTTTCACACGCAGCATCTGTAATGTTATCAACCAAATCTAAATTATCCTTAGACATGATCCATCCTCCTAAACTGTTAGTAATTACCTAATTCAATTTCACCTAAGTTAGAAATACAGCCATCAAACATATTGGCCCGATAATGAACATGCTATAAAACCACATCATTTCTAGTTCAAAATCTTCTTGGCCAAAAAAGTATTCATTAATTCGTTTCATTCGATCACCCTCCCGTAACCATGCCTCAGTTAGCCAAAAAGCTTCTTAGTTTTCTCCATGCTGACTGTCTGTTAGTTGCAAAAATACTAATCGATACATCTTTGTACTTTAGACTTTCAAACCTGTAATAACCTAAATAGGATAAAGCGACTATCCAGCCGTGCATACATCTCACCTCCTGCCCCCGTGAAATGTTCTAATGTCTAACCCTCACTCGCCCGCCAGCGTTAATAATTTAGTTGTTTTAAGTTTCGCTTATGTTTGTTCATAAACTTTGTAATATCCTCTCGGTCAACAAGTACCTTTCCACCTGCATCGATTGTCGGTAAACCTAATTCTTCCAACTTCTGAAAGTGAGTAAAGCTAATTCCGATCCATGCAGCTGCTTCTTTCTTTGTCATATAGCGCTTCAACCCTGCATCGTTTTTGGCTGCTTCAAATGCTTCCTTACTTAACTCATAAAACAAACTAGCGTATTGTTGCTTGAATTCTTCAGGTACAGGAATCTGCATCATATCAGGCATGTCTTTCCCTCCTTTCTAAATACTTAATATTAAGGTGACAATGACCACCAACGGTATAACTATATAGAAACCATAGAACCATAAAAATTCTAAGTGAAATTCCTCAGTACCAAAGAAGTATTGATTGATATGCTTCATGCCATTACCTCCAATTAAGAAATAACCCCTTCTTCATCCTCTACAGCAAAAATCTCATCAAACTCCACATTTAAAGCCTTGCAAATCTTTAATGCCGTGGCTGGACTTGGGTTATTTTCACCCCGCATTACTTTCCAACCAGTAACAGGGTGGATGTTCGCTCTTTTTGATAGTGAAGTCTTATTAAAACCTTTTGTAATAGCGAGCAACTCTAATTTTTTCGGATCTTTCACCCTCACTTTCATATAAACACCTCCATTCAATTCACTTATATTTTTAAATTTTATAAGTTTATTTGGTTATAATTTAACACTAGCAAAAATATAAGTCAACTATTTATTTATATTTACTTTATTAATAAATTCATTTATGATATTTTGTTAACAGGGAGGTGGTGGATGAAATGAATAAAGAAGCAATAGGGAGAGAAATTCGAAGGTATAGATCTAATTCGAAAATTAAAGTAAAAGATTTAGCGGAAATGCTGGAAGTTTCTCAACCTTATATTTCGATGATTGAGAACGGGAAAGGTAATTTACCTACAAAAACTTTCTTAAAAAAATTCTCGAATGTAATAAGTCAATATCATTCCGATCTTTCATCTGAATCCATTTATATAAGCTTGTGTGTCATAGCTGGCTATCCAATTGATGAAAAACTTATTGATACACACGGCAAAGATGTTTTTCACGAAAACGAAAGAAGAGGTTACATTGAGTTTGTGGATGAAAATAAGTATAAGACTTTAGACAAACCATATTATGACCTCCACTGGCTGTTAGATCAGAATGATAACAATGTATTTTTTAGCCATTCCAATAGTCTATCTATAAACGAAAATAGTGAATTTCAAAATGTTAGATTAGACTCACACGATAAGAGCTATATCAAAAAATTCATAAATGATTACTTAAGTTATAAATCTTCGTTCATAAGCGAATTTCCGTTTAAGGTTATTTTTGAGTTTATAGAAGAAGATAGAATGCCTTATGAGGACGTCGTAACTGAAGTATTAGATGAAGAAGGCAATGGCTATGAGTACGTCAACAATATTACTGGGACCATAACAGCAGGAGTTTATCTCCGTTACATCAACAATGAGATTAATTTCAACCTAAAAATTGATTTCGATTTTGATATAGATTCAGACAAAGAGCTTACCTCTATTAATTTGTATATTGATACAAGCCAGCTCACAAAATTTAATTCTTTGAATTTAGAATACGCTTATAAAAACCTTTTTAATAATGAGCTGGGTGAATTTATGAAGGAGTACGCACTCGATAGTTTTAATGATGATATTGAATTAGTAAACTCACCTTTTGTAAAAGTTCACCATAAGTAAAACAGCCAAAAACGATACTTACCCTCACATTGCCCGCCAGCATATGGAGGGATTACAAATGGCTAATATTAAGAAGTATACGAAAAAAGACGGATCAACAGCCTATATGTTTAATGCGTATCTTGGTACCGATCCAGTAACAGGAAAGAAAAAGAGGACTACGAGAAGAGGATTCAAGACTGCTAAAGAGGCTAAAATTGCTCTGTCTAAAATCCTTGTTGATGTAGATGACTATGGACTGAGAAGAAATGAATCCATCACTTATGAGGAAGTATTCCAGGAGTGGTTTGAACAGCACTGTAAGGAGATAAAGCCTACTTCAATAGATGTGCTGAAAACGAAGTTTAAGCGTATTTTGCCTGAGTTTGGCCGTCTAAAGATAAAGGAGATCACGAGAAGCTATTGTCAACGAGTTGTGAACGCCTGGGCTGAAGAGTTGAAGTCTTTCCAGGATTATAAGATTCAAGCTAACCAGGTCTTTAAATATGCCGTGAAAACTAACATTATCAAAACGAATCCAATGGAACAAATTACGCTGCCTAAAAGAAAAGACAAAATCAATTACGATCAGGAAGAGGAAGAGAAGGTTAAATTCTATTCAAAAGAAGAGTTAAAAGAATTCCTCAGTGTGTTAGAAGAAGGGTCACTCAACCATGCATTTTTTAGACTCTTAGCTTTCACAGGGGCTCGTAAAGGCGAAATTTACGCCCTACACTGGTCAGATGTTGATTTTGATACTAAATCACTCCATTTAAAGAAAACGCTCGCTAGAGTCAACAATGAGCGTGTCCTACTGCCCACAAAAACGGCTAGTTCTAGAAGGATTATTAGTTTAGATGATGAAACGTTACGCATATTAAAGAAGTGGCGATCACATCAGATGCAGCTGTATTTAAAGTTGTCTGTCCCATTCAAAAGTGATGAAGAACAACCGGTATTCACGACATACAACTATATCAAACAGGAATTTAACTATATGAGGCTTGCATCTATTAATGAGAGGCTTAAGAGCATTTACCGAAACCATGAACATCTTCCAAAGATAAAGATTCATGGGTTCAGGCACACGCATGCAAGTTTGCTTTTCGAGGCTGGAGCAAGTATTAAAGATGTCCAGGTAAGGTTAGGCCATTCAGACATTCAAACCACGATGAATATCTACACTCATGTGACGAATGAAGCGAAAGAAAAAACGGCAGAAATGTTCCAAAATTACATGAGTTTTTAACAAAGGGTATTCAAAGGGTATTCAAAAGTGATTTAGAAATAAAAATGCCCTCTCTGCTATAAGGGAGCAAAGAGGGCTGAAACCTTGATATAAAAGGCTTTTTAACGCTTAGAGAACTGTGGTGCACGACGAGCTTTTTTAAGACCGTATTTCTTACGTTCTTTCTCACGTGCGTCACGAGTTAGGAATCCTGCACGCTTTAATGTTGGGCGATAATCAGGATCTGCTTCTAATAGTGCACGAGCAACGCCTAAGCGGATCGCTCCTGCTTGACCAGTATATCCACCACCGCTAACGTTTACTAGTACATCATAGTTACCAACGTTTTCAGTTGCTTCTAAAGGTTGGTTGATGACTAAGCGTAACGTTTCGTGTGGGAAGTAATCTTGTGCATCTACATCATTAACAACTACTTTACCGCTTCCAGGTACTAGACGTACACGAGCGACAGAGCTTTTACGACGACCTGTTCCATAGTATTGTACTTGTGCCAAAGTGTTTTACCTCCTTTTACTTACCCGCGAAGTTCGTAAACTTCTGGATTTTGTGCTTGATGCTTGTGCTCAGGTCCACGGTAAACGTGAAGCTTTTTAGCCATTTTACGACCAAGTTTGTTCTTTGGTAGCATACCTTTAACAGCAATTTCAAGCATTTGTTCAGGATAATTCGTACGCATTTCGTTTGCAGTACGTTGTTTTAAACCACCAGGGTAATTAGAGTGGCGGTAGTAAATTTTATCGTTTAATTTTTTACCAGTTAAATGAACTTTATCAGCATTCACGATAATTACGTGATCACCAGTATCAACGTGTGGTGTGTAAGTTGGTTTGTTTTTACCGCGTAGGATTGTCGCTACTTCTGTAGCCAAACGACCTAACGTTTGTCCTTCCGCATCAACTACATACCATTTACGCTCAACGTTGTTTTCATTAGCCATGAAAGTTGTGCGCATTGTTTTCCCTCCTAATTGAATCGAATAACTCGAACATTTTTTTATCTTCAACACGAATAGTTCCGGGGCTAGTCGTGGTTATGATAAAATGCCATAGAATATATTATAATATCTATGGCCTGTATGTCAAGTCATAATCGTATTTAGTTCAATTTTTTATGCATGAAAATTTTACATAATAACTTCATTAATTTGTTATCTTTTGTTGTTGGAATTGTGTACCGCTTACGGTGGCTGCTTTTAGCCGACCTAGAGTCGCCTCCTTAGCTTTTCACAATTCAACAATCATCTCAATTTCTTATGCATTATATTGTAGTTGATTTATGAGACATTCGTCTGTTTTTTTGAAACATTAAGCTGAGTTTGTGCCGCTTCAACTGTATGTTTTAACAGCATAGAAATCGTCACTGGCCCAATTCCGCCCGGCACTGGTGTGATGGCTGATGATTTAGGGTAACATGTATCGTAATCACAATCGCCAATGTTACCTGGGTTATAACCTGCATCAAGTACGATGGCGCCTTCTTTTAGCCATTCTCCTTTGACAAACTTAGGGCGACCCACTGCTGCAACGACGATATCTGCCTGCCGTACAACTTCATCTAAGTTTTCTGTTTTAGAATGGCAGATGGTAACTGTTGCATTTCGGTTTAACAACATCATTGAGACTGGCTTCCCTAAGATTGGGCTACGACCGATCACTACGGCATGCTTTCCTTCGAGCTCTATATTGTAAAAATCAATGACTTGTAAAATTGCAGCAGGCGTACAGCACGGATACGCACCTAATTGAAATGTTGTTGCGCCAAATCCATGTGAGGTCACACCGTCTACGTCTTTTTCTAAAGCAATTGTATCAAACGCCAAACGCTCATCGATATGGCTAGGTACAGGATGCTGAAGTAAAATTCCGTGTACTTGATCATCGTTGTTTAAACGATTAATAACATCTAACAATTCCTCGGTGGTAGTCTCTTCTGGCAAAAAGACACGTTCAGATTCCATCCCTAATTTATGACACGTATTAGCTTTCATTTGAACATATGTTTTTGAAGCTTCATCATTTCCGACTAAGATGGTGGCTAGCTTTGGTGTTATACCGTGACTCTTTAGTTCATTTATTTGCACTTTCAAATTATCTTTTACTGATTGTGCCACTTTTCTACCGTCTAGTATCAATGGATTCAATTTATACCCTCCTGTTGATTAAGAGAGAGAACTCTCCGCCCAGACGACCGGCTTAATTGACATGCAGCTCCCATATGGTTAATTCCATTTTGTCGTCAGTCACTGCACGCTAGATTATTGTCTTACAGTAAACGCTTTCTGTGCAATATCTTTTCTATAAAAAGTGTTTTCAGAATTTAGTTTTTCCATTTCTTGATAAACTTTCTTATAGGCTCCTTCAAGTGTCAGGTCTTCTGCTGCCACTAACAACAATCGTCCTCCGTTAGTAAGCCAACTGCCTTCGTTGTATTTCGTTCCGGCATGAAAAATTAATGAATCAGCGTTCATGTTATTTAAATCCGAGATTTCTTGGCCTTTTGCGTAAGCTTCTGGATAACCTTTTGATGCTAATACAACTCCTACAACCGCTTCCTCATGCCACTTCAAATCAATCGGTTTCTTATTCATAACTGCCTCTAACACTTGAACTAGATCATTTTCTAATCTTGGAAGAACCACTTGTGCTTCTGGGTCTCCAAACCTGGCATTAAACTCAATGACTTTAGGTCCTTCTACAGTATTAATAAGTCCTGCATATAATACACCATGAAAAGGCATGCCTTCCTTAACCATGGCTTTAGCCGTAGGTTTTAGGATATTTTCAATTGCTTCGGTTCGAACATCATCACTAATTTGTGGAACAGGTGAATAAGCTCCCATACCGCCAGTATTAGGGCCTTTGTCATCATCAAATGCGCGTTTATGGTCTTGTGAAATGTCCATAGGAAAAACATCCTCACCATTGACAAACGCCATTAAGGAAAACTCTTCACCTACTAAAAACTCCTCAATGACAATCGTTTCACCTGCATCACCAAACTTTTGGTTCTGTAAAAAGTCATCAATTGCTTCGTCTGCTTCATTAACCGTATGTGCAATGACAACACCTTTTCCAGCCGCTAATCCATCTGCTTTAATAACAATCGGGACGCCCGCTTCACGCACATAAGCTTTGGCTTGATCTACACAGTCAAACGATTCATAACGAGCTGTTGGAATGTTATGGGTCTTCATTAACTCTTTAGCAAACTGCTTACTCCCTTCAATACGGGCCGCTTCCTTTGTTGGACCCAAAATCGAAAGCCCATGCTCTTGAAATTGATCAACAATCCCCTCAGTTAAAGGAGCTTCAGGCCCAACAATGGTTAAATCAATACGTTGTTCTTTGACTAGTTGGATTAATCCATCAAAATCTAATTCTTGAATGTTAACTAAAGTAGCAACGTCTTTCATCCCATCATTACCCGGAGCAACCAAGACTTCATCAACCATTAAACTCTGCTTTAACTTCCATGCTAATACATGTTCTCTTCCACCACGACCAACAACGAGTACCTTCTTCATAAGGACCTCCCAAAATCAATATCAAAACATTAATGTTTAAAGTGACGCACACCTGTAAAGACCATTGCGATTCCATATTCATTACACTTATCAATCGAGTCTTGGTCTCGCTTAGAACCACCTGGTTGTATAATCGCTCTGACGCCTGCTTGATATGCTGCTTCCACCGTATCGTCCATAGGGAAAAATGCATCTGATGCCATCACTGATCCTTTGGCTTTCACACCAGCCTGTTCGCTTGCAATTTTTGCTGCCCCAACACGGTTCATCTGACCAGCCCCAATACCAATGGTTTGTGACCCTTTGGCAAGTAATATAGCATTTGATTTGACGTGCTTGACGACTTTCCATGCGAACTTCAAATCCTTCCATTCAGCATCCGTCGGGTGACGTTCAGTTACAACCTTAAAATCAGACTCATTTAACTCATTACGGTCCTCATCTTGAATTAATACCCCGCCTCCGACTGACTTAATTTGGGGCTCTGGCTGACTTAGTTCCGTACTAACTTTAATTAGACGTATATTCTTTTTCGCGGTTAAAATCTCTAATGCATCATCAGTAAAATCTGGAGCCAGAATGATTTCTAAGAAAATTTGACTCATCTCTTTTGCCGTATCAGCATCTACGGTTCTATTTAAAGCAACAATCCCACCAAAGATTGAGGTAGAATCTGCTTCATAGGTATGTTGATAGGCTTCGAATATCGTTTCACCAATTCCAACACCACAAGGGTTCATATGCTTAACTGCAACAGCCGCTGGTTCATCATACTCCTTCACGATTTGTAGAGCTGAATCAGCGTCTTGTATGTTGTTATAAGAAAGCTCTTTACCGTGTAATTGTGTCGCATTAACTAGTGACGAACTTGCCGCAAAAGGCTCGGCATAAAAGGCCGCTTTCTGGTGTGGATTTTCACCGTACCTTAGTGTTTGTTTTCGTTCATATGTAAATGTTTTAGTTTCAGGAAATTCCTCGCCTGTTTGCTTCGTTAAATAATCTGCTATTAAGGCATCATAATGGGCTGTGTGTCTAAAGACTTTTGCCGCCAGATTGCGTTTTAATTCTAGTGAAATCCCATTACCTTTTAGTTCATTTAAAACTTGTTCATAATCATCAGGGTCAACAACCACTGTCACATCTTCATGATTTTTAGCAGCAGAACGTAACATCGTTGGACCGCCAATATCGATGTTTTCAATTGCATCATCAAAGGTAACATCCTCTTTTGAAATTGTTTCTTTAAACGGATAAAGGTTCACAACCACATAATCAATGGGTTGAATTTGTTGCTCTTCAAGTTGTGACAGGTGAGATTCTTCTGATCGTTTAGCTAATAATCCTGCATGGACGTTAGGATGTAAAGTTTTCACTCGTCCGTTTAAAATCTCTGGAAATCCAGTCACCTCTGAAATCCCAATGACCGGTACATTAGCTTCTTCTAATATTTTTCTCGTACCACCTGTTGAAATGATTTCAATTCCTTGTTGCGCCAATTCTTTTGCAAATTCAACAATGCCAGTTTTGTTAGATACACTAATTAATGCTCGTTTCTGCAACAACCTCATCCTTTCTATATAGCTGCTTTAATACCTGTGGGTATAGACGGTGTTCAACTTGCTGGATTTTTTCTTTTAACGTTCCATGAGTATCTTGAGGATCAATAGACACTTTCTCCTGCAAAATAACTGGCCCGGTATCAATGCCTTCATCAACGTAATGAATCGTGACACCCGTTTCGGTCACACCTGCTTCCAACGATTGCTCTATTGCGTTCAACCCTGGGAAATCTGGTAACAATGATGGGTGAATATTAATAATTTGTTTCTCAAAATGTTTTAAAATCGTTGGACCTATTAATCTCATATAACCAGCAAGGACGATTGAATCTACTCTATTTCTGATCAACAAGGCTAACACGTCTGCTTCATAAGCTGTTTTGTCTGGGTAATGACTAGGTGACAATGAGACTGAATGAATGCCCAAATTATGTGCTCTTTGCAACGCATAAGCTTCTGGTTGATCTGAAAACAATAACACAATCTCATAGTTCTCTTCCAATTTAGATGCGTGAACAATCGATTCAAAATTTGACCCGTTTCCTGATGCGAATACGGCTACTCGCTTCATTGCTACTCCTCCTCTACCGTCTCAACACCTTCTCCATCACGGATATGCCCGATGACATAAGCTTCATCTAGTTCATGTAAAACGTTCATCACATGCTTTTTACTAACGGCTAACACCATACCAATTCCCATATTAAACACTTGATATAAATCGTGTTGAGTTAAATTCCCGTGTTCTTGTAAAAACGTGAAGACGTCTGGTATTGGGAATGATGAAATATCAACTTTAGCACCAAGACCTTCTGGAAGCATTCTTGGAATGTTTTCATAGAACCCTCCACCCGTTATATGCGCTGCAGCCTTAAGGTAACCAAGCTGTTTAGTTTTTAGCACATCACGAACATATATTTTTGTTGGTGTTAAAAGAACTTCTCCTAATGGTTGATTAAATGGTTCATAGATTTGATTTAAGTCTAATTTTGCATCAGCTATGATTTTTCGTACAAGTGAAAAGCCATTGCTGTGAATACCACTAGATGGTAAACCGACCAAGACATCTCCTGATTTAACATTGTCAGCTGAGATGATCTCACGTTTCTCACAAGCCCCCACAGCAAAGCCGGCTACATCATACTCATCTTCTGCGTAAATGCCTGGCATCTCAGCTGTCTCACCCCCGATTAGGGCACAACCAGCTTCTTCACATCCATCCGCAATTCCTTTTACAATTTGTTCAATCGTTTCAGGATTTGCTTTCCCCAAACCGATGTAATCTAGAAAATACAAAGGTTCCGCACCTTGCACGACAATATCGTTCACGCACATGGCGACAGCATCAATGCCAATGGTGTCGTGGCGATTCATGTCATAAGCTAATTTAAGTTTCGTGCCAACGCCGTCGGTTCCTGAAATCAAAACAGGTTCATCATAGTTTAACTGTGACAAGTCAAACATGCCTCCGAAATTGCCTAAAGCACCCATTACACCTGCTCGATTCGTTCTCTTCACGTGGTTTTTCATACGGTTAACCGCTTCATAACCCGCTTCAATGTCCACTCCAGCTTGCTTATACGCTTCAGACATTTAAGACCTCACTCCGATCAGCTTTTCTTTTTCATGTGGTGGTAACGAATCTTCATATAGATCAGTCGGATATTTTCCTGTAAAACAAGCTAGACAGTGTCCACAATTTGGACTGGGGTCATTACGGTCTACCGCATCCACCATAGCGTCAACAGGTAAGAATGAAAGGGAATCAGCACCGATGATGTCTCTGATTTCTTCAACTGAATAATTGGCCGCGATTAATTCCCCTGAATTGGATGTATCGATGCCATAAAAACAAGGATGAGTAATCGGTGGCGAACTGATCCGCACATGCACTTCCGCTGCACCAGCTTCTTTTAACATTTTGACAATCCGTTTAGACGTCGTCCCTCGAACAATCGAATCATCCACCATGACCACTCGTTTACCTTCAACAATCTTTTTAACCGCCGATAGCTTCATTTGAACGCCTCGTTCACGTAAGGCTTGAGACGGTTGAATAAATGTTCTACCTACATAACGGTTTTTAATTAGTCCTAACTCATAAGGGATACCAGATTGTTCAGCAAATCCAATGGCTGCAGATATACTTGAATCTGGTACACCTGTTACGACATCCGCTTCAACAGACGCAACATCAGCTAACTTCTTGCCAAGTCGTTTACGTACACTATGAATGTTCTGACGATCCACATTGCTGTCAGGACGTGCGAAATAAATGTATTCCATCGAACAAATGGAGCGATTATAAGGCTCTTGAAAACGATCGAAGTGAATACCTTTTTCATCGATAACAACAAGCTCTCCAGGTTCAATCTCACGAATATACTCCGCTCCTACGACATCAAAAGCACATGTCTCAGATGCAATCGCATAACCACTACAAACTTTTGCAAGAGATAAGGGCCTCATCCCACGAGGGTCTAAGGCTGCTACTAACCTCTTTTCATCTAGCATCACTACAGCGTACGCGCCTTCTAGTTCGTTAAGGGCCTGTTTCATGCGATTAATAATCGGCCCTCTCCCTGCACGTTTAATTAAATGAGCAATTACTTCTGTATCTGATGTCGTCTGAAAAATACTCCCCGTCTCCTCTAATTCATGACGAAGTTTCGTCGCATTCACCAAATTCCCATTATGAGCAATGGATAGTGAACCAGTACTCGACCTAAAATAGAGAGGTTGAATGTTCTCAACCGTTTTACCGCCTGCGGTTGAGTAACGAACGTGACCTATAGCTGAGTGACCTGACAAGCTCTTTAATTCCTCTTCATCGAGAACATCCGTGACAAGGCCTTGACCTTTAGATTGTTTTAGGTCAAAACCGTCAGAAACGACGACACCTGCCCCTTCTTGTCCTCGGTGTTGCAAAGCATGCAAGCCGTAATACGTCATATGGGCAGCCTGAGGATGGCCATATACACCAAAGATCCCGCACTCTTCATTTAAGCCTTTGATTTCACCAAACATGGTAAAGCCCCTTTCCAAAGGTTCGTTAAATGATCAACGGATTGTTGAACCACCTTTTTCCCGTTAAATAACACTGATAACTTACCATTGTTCGTAACTATACCAATTCGTGTTGCATCAACTAACTCTTCAAATGCTTGAGCGTCTTCTGGCTTAACAGTTAGTACAAATCTTGATTGTGTTTCACTGAAAAGTTCAATGACATCATCACCTGATAATTCAATGTCTAACCCTAAATTTGTCGTCATTACTTTTTCAGCCAATGCAACCGCTAAACCGCCTTCCGACACATCATGAGCTGATGATACGACTCCTTGTTGAATCGCATTTAGTAGTTGCTTAAGTCTTTTTTGTTCAATCTGTAAATCGAGATTAGGTGTGTCACCGTCATATCTATCTGTTAATAGCTTTTGCAGCTCGCTACCAGCCACTTCATCTGTTGACTCGCCGATTAAATAGACGTAGTCGCCAACCTGTTTTGCTTGTTGCGTGGTGATATGCTCTAAGTCGTGAATGAGACCTACCATTCCAATCACTGGGGTTGGGTAGACACTCGTTCCATTAGTCTCATTGTAAAGTGACACGTTTCCGCTGATGACAGGCGTACTAAGCACCTCACAAGCCTCTGCCACTCCGTCCGTCGCTTGCTCCATCGCCCAAAATATCTCAGGCTTATCTGGATTACCAAAGTTTAAACAATCCGTAATCGCAACAGGTTCCGCACCAGAACAAACGATATTACGCGCCGCTTCAGCTACGGCAATCCGCCCGCCACGCTTCGGGTTCAGATGTAAATATCGCGAATTACAGTCAGTCGTCATCGCAATCGCTTTGTTCGTTCCACGAATACGTAAAACAGCGGCATCAGAACCAGGCTGCACCACCGTATTTGTCTGAACTTGATAATCGTATTGCTGATATACCCATTCCTTACTCGCAATCGTAGGCTGCTGCAACAGCTCTTCTAACACTTGATTAGCATCTTCAATTTTATATGTTGGTTTAGGTTGTTTAGCTTTTTTAGGCTCAACAGAAGGCATGTGGTACACAGGTGCATCTTCTGCTAGTGCATCCACTGGAACATCAGTTACAATATCTCCCTTAAAAATTAATCGAAATTGCTGCTCTTCAATGACACGACCAACTTCAACGGCTTCAAGATCATATTTAGAAACGATGTCTTTAATTTCGCGTTCACGGCCTTTTTCTACCACGATTAACATACGTTCCTGAGACTCAGACAACATCATTTCATACGGTGTCATCCCACGTTCACGCTGCGGAACTAAATCTAAGTTCAATTCAATTCCAGTCCCAGCTTTACTCGCCATCTCACTTGCTGAAGACGTTAAACCAGCCGCTCCCATGTCCTGAATACCGACTAACGCATCACATTTAACAATTTCTAAGCAAGCTTCTATTAAAAGTTTTTCCATAAACGGGTCGCCTACTTGAACAGCAGGACGATCTTCTGCCGATTCATCAGTTAATTCTTCAGACGCAAACGTCGCACCATGAATACCATCTCGGCCAGTCGCTGACCCTATGTACATCACCGTATTCCCGATACCTTTCGCTTGACCAATTTGAATATCTTCATGACGGATTAAGCCAACACACATCGCATTCACAAGTGGATTCCCTTTATAACAATCATCAAATTGAATCTCGCCACCAACCGTCGGAACCCCGATACAGTTTCCGTAACCAGCAATGCCTGAGACGACCTCTTCAAATAAGTATTTCGTTCTTGGATGATCTAACTCGCCAAATCTTAATGAATTTAATAAAGCAATCGGACGAGCCCCCATCGAAAACACATCACGAATGATTCCACCGACTCCTGTTGCTGCTCCTTGGTATGGTTCAATCGCTGAAGGGTGATTATGGCTTTCAATTTTAAACGCTACGGCTAAATCATCTCCAATATCAATAATGCCCGCCCCTTCACCAGGGCCTTGGAGGACACGCTTACCTTCAGTCGGAAACTTATTTAAAAGAGGCTTAGATTTTTTATAACTACAATGTTCACTCCACATCACGGAAAAAATACCAGTCTCAGTGTAATTAGGAGTTCTCCCTAGTAAACTTTCAATCTTTTGAAACTCTTCATCTGTCAGACCCATTTCAGCATAAAGCTTTTGTTCTTTAATCTCGTTCGCATTCGGTTCAAGAAGTAACGGCATGGTGTTCCCTCCAATTGACTAGAATCGATTGAAATAACCTTAATCCATCCTCACAGCCTAATAGAGAATCCACTGCTCGCTCAGGGTGAGGCATCATACCTAATACATTTCCGGCTTCATTACAGATCCCCGCAATATTCTCTTTTGAGCCGTTTGGGTTATCGGCATAAGTAAACACAATCTGATTGTTTTGCTTAAGCTGTTTAAATGTCTCACCATCACACTCATAATTTCCCTCCGCATGAGCAATTGGAAGTGAGATGCGTTCATCTAGTTGATACTCACTTGAGAAGATTGTTTCGTTATTCTCAACAATCACTGGCGTTGTGTCACAGATGAACTTAAGACGATCGTTTCGCTTCATAGCACCAGGTAATAACCCTGTCTCAAGTAAAATTTGAAAACCATTACAAACGCCTAGCACTGGTTTACCAGATGCAGCGAAATTTCTAACTGCTTCCATCACCGGTGAAAAACTAGCAATCGACCCTGACCTTAAGTAATCACCGTATGAAAACCCACCTGGAAGAAGGACTGCATCAAAACCGGTTAAATCATGCTCACGATGCGACACATAAGCAACCTCTTCACCAAGTGCCTCACGAATCGCATGGAACATATCCGTATCACAATTAGATCCAGGGAACACCACTACCGCGAACTTCACGAGGACACGACCTCCTCTGTCTCGTAACGATAATCCTCAATAACCGGATTGGCGAGAAGTTGCTCACACATATCCTTAATCTGCGTATCCGTTGCCACTTCCGAATCTAATGTGAATTCCATATATTTTCCGATTCTCATGTCACTAACACCTTGAAAATCCTTTGCTTGTAGTGCTTGCTCGACTGCCTTTCCTTGAGGGTCCAACACCCCTTCTTTTAATGTCACATACACTTTTACTTTAACCATGAGACACAACCCCCTTTAAGCGTTCTAACACTTTTGTATAAGTTTCTTCCACACTTCCGATTCCTTGACGGAACACATCTTTATCGAGTTTCTCATTCGTGTTTACATCCCATAATCGACACGTATCAGGCGAAACCTCATCTGATAAAATGAGACTACCCTCTGAGTCATACCCAAACTCCAACTTAAAATCTACTAACCTTAGACCACACATCTTAAAGTAATTCACCAACACTAGATTTATTCTAAGTGAGAGTTCTTTCATTCTAGTTAAGTCATCTTGTTTAACTAGATTTAAAAGCTCAATATGATCGTCATTAATTAAGGGGTCTCCGAGTTCATCATCCTTGTAGTAATACTCAACAATTGGTGCATTCAATGTCTCCCCTTCTGTTAATCCAAGCCGTTTCACCAAACTACCTGCCGCTACGTTTCGAACGACGACTTCAATCGGGATAATATCTGTATGTTTAACGAGCTGTTCATCATCTGAAATTTGTTTAACCCAATGATTAGGTATCCCTTCATTACGCAAAACATTGAATAAAATCGACGAGATTTGATTATTTAATGCACCTTTACCGTGTTCCATTGATGTCTTTTGCCCGTTAAAAGCTGTTAAGTCATTTTTATACTGCACCAACAACAGGTTGGCATCGTCTGTTTGATATAATCTCTTCGCCTTACCTTCATACACCAATTGTCCTTTTTCCATGACACTCAGCCCCTTTTGTAGTCTTACACTTATTCCAATCCAACACGTTCGAAAATAACGTCGACATTTTTTAAGTGGTAGGTTGCATCAAAACAATCATCAAACTCCGCTTCAGTCATCTGCTCTTTAATCTCTGGATGATTTCTCACTAGTTCTGGGAATGACGTCTGCTCTTCCCACGCTTGCATCGCTAAAGGTTGAACGAGATCGTATGCTTTCTCACGTGATAACCCTTTATCAATTAACGAAAGTAGGACTCGCTGAGAGAAAATTAATCCATACGTACGGTCCATGTTTCGTCTCATATTCTCCTCGTACACCGTTAAGTCTTTAACAATGTTGCCAAAACGATTTAACATATAGTTCAATGCGATGGTCGCATCCGGCAAGATGACACGTTCGGCAGATGAATGTGAAATGTCACGCTCATGCCATAAAGGTACATTTTCATACGCTGTCATCATATAACCACGTACGACACGTGCCATTCCGGCCATGTTTTCTGAACCAATTGGATTCCGTTTATGCGGCATCGCTGAAGACCCTTTTTGACCTTTTGCGAAAAATTCCTCGACCTCTCTTGTTTCACTCTTCTGAAGACCTCTAATTTCAACCGCCATCTTTTCAATCGATGTTGCAATTAATGCTAATGTTGATAAATAATGCGCATGACGGTCACGCTGTAATGTTTGAGTAGAAATTGGCGCTGCCTTAAGTCCTAAATGTTCACACACATACTGTTCAACAAACGGATCAATATTCGCATACGTTCCAACAGCGCCTGACATTTTTCCGTAACCTATTGTTTCGGCTGCCGCATTAAAACGTTCAAGATTACGTTTCATTTCTTCATACCATAATGCTAGCTTCAACCCAAATGTCGTTGGCTCTGCGTGCACTCCGTGAGTACGCCCCATCATGACTGTATATTTTTGCTCTTGTGCTTTGTTTTTTAGGATGTCTATAAACTGAACGATGTCTTTACGAATAATGTCATTCGCTTGTTTAATTAAATACCCTAGTGCTGTATCAACGACATCAGTTGACGTTAGCCCGTAATGGACCCACTTCTTCTCATCACCAAGAGTTTCAGAAACAGCTCTAGTGAATGCCACCACATCATGACGTGTTTCCGCTTCAATCTCTTTGATTCGGTCTAAATTAAACGATGCATTTTCTCTTAAAGCCTTGACGTCTTGTTTCGGAATGACACCAAGCTCAGCCCACGCTTCACAAGCTAAAATTTCAACCTCTAACCAAGCTTTATATTTATTTTCTTCCGTCCAAATTCGTCCCATTTCTTCTCTTGTATAACGTTCAATCATGTTTTAATGCCTCCAAATTCCTAAATCTCGTATTTGTTGTAGTAACTCTTTTGTATGGTCTCCAATAAAATTAACATGCCCCATTTTACGTTTAGGCTTTACATCAGCTTTTCCGTACAAATGTATTTTCGCATTTGAGATGTTTGGAATGATTTGCACCACATCTGATAAATGCTCCCCTAGCACGTTCATCATAACAACTGGTTGGTGAAGCTTAGGTTCTGTTAATGCCATTCCCGTAATCGCTCGAATGTGTTGTTCAAACTGTGACGTGTTACAAGCATCCATCGTGTAATGTCCTGAGTTGTGAGGACGTGGAGCAACTTCATTAATAAATACTTCACCATCCCCTGTTAAAAACATTTCCACCCCAAGTGTGCCAATCATGTTGATCGATTCTGCTAACTGCAATGCGGTATGTTTAGCTTTTTCTTCCACTTCAGCAGTTATTCTCGCAGGCACAATAGACTGAAGCAAAATATGATCCTCATGAATATTTTCGGAGACCGGAAATGTAATCGTTTCCCCCTTCACACTGCGAATCACCATCACCGATAACTCTTTCTCAAACGGTAGAAATTTCTCTACGATACAAGGTCCTTTTTCAAGTAGTTCAGCTGCTTCTACTAATGTTTCTTCATTTTTGATAATGTACTGTCCTTTTCCGTCATATCCACCGCGTCTTGTTTTAAGTACGCACGGAAAACCAAGTACCGACACAGCTTCGTTCAAGTCCTCCAGATGGTCTACAAGGTGATACGGTACCACTTGCCCCCCGCTTGTCGTAATTGCTTCCTTTTCAAATGCACGGTCTTGTGAAATGCGAATCAAATCGCTTCCTTGAGGTACATACCCATTTTCCTCAAGATGCTCACATACACCTAAATCAATACTTTCAAATTCATATGTGATCACATCCGATGCTTCTAGTAATTGTTTGGCACCTTCAGGGTCGTCATATGAAGCTGTAATTTCATAGTCAGCCACTTGACCTGTCGGAGAGTTCGAGGTTGGGTCCATAACAGCAACTTGATATCCCATCTGTTTCGCTGCCATCGACATCATTCTTCCTAATTGACCGCCACCTAAGACTCCAATTGTTTTACCTGGTTTAATATGTTTTACCATGCTTGCAACTCCTCATTAGATTGTTCAACCTTCTCTCTAGTGGCTTCTCTTCTATTATGTAAACGCAATGCTAACGATTCGTCATAAACTGCCAGCTGTTGGGCCGCTAGTAACCCTGCATTTGTTGCACCTGCTTTGCCAATTGCGACTGTTGCGACTGGTACACCACCCGGCATTTGTACAATCGATAACAGAGAATCCAATCCGTTTAAAGCTTTTGACTGGACAGGGACACCAATAACTGGAACCAACGTTTTTGAAGCGACCATTCCTGGTAAGTGAGCGGCTCCACCTGCGCCTGCAATGATCACTTTAATTCCTCGCTCTTGAGCCTGTTCTGCGTATCGAAACATTTTCTCGGGAGTGCGGTGAGCTGAAACAACTTCCTTTTCATAAGAAATCCCTAACTCTTCTAAAATATCACACGCATGCTTCATTGTATCCCAATCAGATGTACTTCCCATAATCACACCAACCTGCGCTTGCATCGTCATCCTCCTTGTATTATTAGGTGTTCGCTTTCGTGGACGCTTTCCTCGGGCACGGCTTCAACTTTTCTGAACTCATATACATTCGGGAAGTTGAAGGATGTTCGGGTAAGTTCGCAACGTCCTGCGCTTGCGATTACTCGGCGCAAACTTAAGCCAAGAAGTAATGCAAGTAGCATTTGTTGCAACGCCGAACTGACCCACATCCTGTGGCCCCTCAGATCGTGCTGTTCCCGCGACGAACAGAATGTTCTAGTGTCGGCGTTGGTCACAGGACGTGAACTGCTTTTAGCCGACCTGGAGTCGCCACCTTCGCTCACTTTTTTTATTGTTCTTCCACTACAATTCAATAGCTGGGTTCTAACAAAAAATATAGAACATAGCTAAAGAAAATAAAACAGACTGCCTTCCCCTAATCATGAGGAAAGCAGTCTGGACATACATCACCCTATACTTGTCGCGCACAGAATACTTCCCTCATAGTCCAGTCGTTTACGGCAACTGGGTAGAGACTTTTGGGCCATATTCCCAACATTATATGAGGGTTCATTATTTAACTGTTCGTAATTACAAAACCATTATAACATTACTACTAAGATATTCAATCACATTTTATAAAAAACCGTAAAATATAACTATTTTACGGTTTAATGTTCGGATTTTAGTCGTAGTTTACTTGTTTTAAGTAAAGACCATGACCAGGAGCCGTTATTCCTAGAACGCGTCGATCCAACGTTTCAAAGGCTTTCTTAATACAAGACACCTCTTTTTTACCAAGTCCAATATCAATTAATGTACCAACGATTATCCGGACCATATGAGTTAAAAAACCATCACCTGTTATGTCAAAGTATATATAGTCGTCATCTTGAACCAAATTGATTTCGAAAATCGTTCTTGTTTTATCCCCTTTAACATTTGTTTTTGATGCTGCAAATGCCGTAAAATCATGTGTACCAACTATTTGAGATGCCGCTTCTTTCATTTTATCGATCAATAGATGCTGGGGAACATGCCATTCTAAATTCCTTCTAAACAAATCATGTGTTTTTCGATTTAATACGATGTAACGATATGTCTTAGTCGTAGCATTTTTTCTTGCATGAAAATTAGGGTCGACTTTGTGGGCTGACTTCACTCGAATGTCTCTAGGCAACAAAGTCGTTAGTGCATGTTGCCATGTGGTTTCATCTAATTCAAGCGTTGTATCAAAATGTAACACTTGGTCTAACGCATGCACACCTGAATCTGTGCGACCTGATGAATAAACTTGAACAATATGCTTATGCATCTTTTTAAGAGCCTTTTCGATGACCAATTGAACAGTACGTTTTTCCTTTTGTACTTGGTAGCCTTCAAACTCTGTCCCCTCGTATTCAATTCGTAACATAATACGTTCCATATCCATACTCCTTAAAACTTTATTAAACAAAATAAGCATACCATGAGTATAAAGAATAGACTAGCTAGAAAGTCTTGCCTTTGATAGGCTAACTCTCTAAACTTAGTTCTATAATCGCCACCTCGATAACCACGAGCCTCCATCGCAATCGCCAAATCCTCAGCTCGTCTAAATGCATTTATAAATAGTGGGATAAATAACGGTAAGATCGCTTGAGCTCGGTCTTTTAATTTCCCAGTTGAAAAATCTAACCCTCGTGCGGCTTGAGCCTTTGATATTTTATCCATTTCTTGCATTAATGTCGGAATAAACCTTAAAGATATAGACATCATTAAGGCAAGCTCATGAACAGGAACTTTCACCTTCTTAAGTGGCTTCAGTAACGACTCAACTGCATCAGTGATGGCAATCGGAGGCGTCGTTAGTGTTAAATTCGTGGTCATAAGAATTAACAAGAAAAATCGTAATGAAATCTCTAACCCTTTTATAACGCCACCTAAGTGAATGTTCCAACCTATAATATTAAATAGTACCTCACCTTCACGTGTCACAATTAAATGAAGAAGAAACGTAAATCCCATTAGCCACCATACAGGCTTAAGTCCTTTTGCCAAATACTTGAATGGAATAGACGTCAACATAGAGGTGAGTAGAGCAAAGATCGTCAGTATTGTATATCCCCAAAGGGAATCAGCCATAAAAATAATAATAACAAACATGAATACTACTAGCATCTTTGTTCTAGGGTCGAGCTTATGAATAATCGAATCCCTCTGCATATATTGTCCTAGAATCATCTGATTTAATTCACCTCACTCACCTTTAACGCGTTTACCACCTCACGCGCTAACTCTTCTACCGTCTGTCCTTTATAACTAAGATTAATTCCTAGTTGTCTATTAACTTCATTAATAAATAATATTACTTCTGGGACAGCAAGACCAACACCCTCAATCTGTTCAGTGTTCGAAAATAGATCTTGAGGTGTTCCCGATAAAGTTAATTGACCTTGATCAAAAATTAGAATTTGATCCGCATGACGCAAAGCATGTTCCATATGGTGAGTAATCATAATCACCGTCATTCCCGCTTCATGTAAAGTTTTGAAGAGCTCCATCATTTCCATCTGTCCAACTGGATCAAGCCCCGCAGTCGGTTCGTCCAATATTAGAATGAAAGGCTTTAAAATTAATGAACAAGCAATTGCGACACGACGTTTTTGACCACCACTTAATTCAAATGGTGACTTTTCTAAAACTGTAGTATCCAAACCTACTTGATGAATCACTTTCTCAACTTGTTCATCCGTCACCTTCAAGCCAAAATTTCTTGGTCCAAACAACAGATCCTTTTTAACAGTTTCTTCAAATAGCTGGTGCTCAGGATACTGGAAAACCATTGCCACATGTTGCCTTAGTTGTTTGATAGAATTATTTTTACCTTCACCTAATGTAATACTTCCAACCTGTAGCTCGCCAGATGTAGGCTTAAGCAAACCATTTATCAGTTGAACTAACGTTGATTTACCAGCCCCTGTCTTTCCAGCAATACAAGTAAATGAACCAGATTTAATGTTTAAATCAATATTTTTTAATGCCTGATGAGCTAAAGGAGTGTTAGGTTGGTACGTGTAACTGACATTTTTAAACGTAATATTCATAACTGCTTCACCAAATCACTTATAGTTGTCGGTTCTTGGTCAAAGGCAACACCGTTACGCTTAAACGCATTTGTTAATTTCACAATAAACGGTGCCATCAACCCAGAGTTTTTTAGAGTTGGAGTGTCCTTAATCAATTCTTTAGGAATACCATCAAATGATATTAAGCCGTTTTTCAAGACAATAACTCGATCTGCCAATAGAATCTCATTCATGTCATGGGTAATTGAAATCGTCGTTAAGGATTCCTTCTCATGTATCTCCTTGATGGTATTAATCAATTCCGTTCTGCTCACAGGGTCCAACATGGTAGTTGCTTCATCTAATATTAATGTATCTGGTAACATCGCCAACACACCTGCAATGGCAAGACGCTGTTTTTGACCCCCCGATAAATTAAACGGCTCTTTCCATTTATAATCTGCTAACCCCACTAATTTAAGGGCCAAATCTACTCTCTCTTCCATCACTTGATTCGATAACCCTATATTTTCTAAGCCAAAAACAACGTCATCAATAACTGTTGTACCAACAAATTGATTTTCAGGGTTTTGAAAAACCATCCCTACTTGCTGTCGAATGTCCCATATGTTCTCATCCGTCACTTCTTGTCGATTTACATAAACTTGTCCTTCACTAGGTCTAATTAGTCCATTAATTAATTTTGCTAATGTTGATTTACCAGACCCATTATGCCCTACTAGAGCAACCCATTCACCTTTGTTAATGGTTAAATTTATGTTGTTTATAACGTGATCTTGCTGATTTGTATATTGGTAAGAAACATTATTAAATTCAATCACGATCATGACTCCTTTATATTTCCGAGGAAATGAATCTTGGTCTATTTTATCATAATTTGTCGGATTGTTTAACGGTTTTTGCGCGGGGTTGACAATTAGTTTTTGATTCGCCTTCTGGAGGCACCTCTTCACCTCGCCAAATTTTCTTCTGTTCGTTTGGCGTGATTCTCAGCTCTCGACCTGTCATAATTAATTGTGGATACCTCAACAACATAGTTATCGACCCCATTTTTCTATTTATCGACCCTTTTCCTTTACTTAAGGAAAGCTTATACGCCGGATAACCTTGAAGTGACTGAACCGATAAAAACTGAGGCTCAATCAAAAAAACTGCCCTGCATACACAGGACAGTTTCGCCATAAAAAAGGGAACAGTTTCCTCGACCGGAATCTGAACCCCCTTCCTTTTGAATGAGTCATTCAATTAGTCAACTAATTCAATAATCACCGTTTTTGCTCCGTCACCTTTACGTTCTCCCACTTTTAAAATGCGAGTGTATCCGCCTTGGCGTTCTTCGAAACGTGGAGCAATGTCAGAGAATAATTTTTGTAGTGCGTTTTGACCTTCTTCAGTCTCAACATCTCTTAAGTAAGATGCAGCTTGACGACGAGCGTGAAGATCACCGCGCTTACCTAAAGTGATTAACTTCTCTACTACTGGACGTAGGTTTTTAGCTTTCGCTTCAGTTGTTTCAATGCGCTCATGAACAACTAAGTCCGTAGCAAGGTTACGTAACAACGCTTTGCGCTGTTCTGTAGTACGACCTAACTTTGTCTTTGGCATTCCCAAAACCTCCTTTATAGGAAAATTCTATCGATGTAAGATGATTAGTCGTCTTTACGAAGGCCTAAGTTTAAATCGTTAAGTTTATTCTTAACTTCATCTAATGACTTACGACCTAAGTTACGAACCTTCATCATGTCTTCTTCAGATTTCTGTGTTAGTTCATGCACTGTATTAATACCAGCTCGTTTTAGACAGTTGTAAGAACGAACAGATAGATCTAATTCTTCAATTGTCATTTCTAACACTTTTTCTTTCTGGTCTTCTTCTTTTTCAACCATAATCTCCGCTTGTTGGGCTTCATCCGTTAGACTTACGAATACATTTAAATGCTCCGTGAAGATTTTTGCGCCTAATGAGATCGCTTCTTCAGGGCGAATGCTTCCATCTGTCCACACATCTAAAGTCAACTTATCAAAATTTGTAACTTGACCAATACGTGTGTTTTCAACTTGATAAGTTACACGTTGAACCGGTGTGAAGATTGAATCTATAGGGATTACACCTATTGGCTGATCATCTTGTTTGTTTGCTTCAGCTGGACGGTAACCGCGCCCTCTTTCAGCAAAGATTTTCATATTTAATTTACCGTTACCTGAGATTGTAGCAATCTTCAAGTCAGGGTTTAGGATTTCAACATCACTATCATGTTGAATATCTCTCGCAAAAACTTCTCCTTCTCCCTGCGCGTTGATTTCTAGCGTCTTTTGCTCATCTGAATAAATCTTAAGTGCAAGTTGTTTCAAGTTTAGAACGATCGTTGTGACGTCCTCAACGACATAGTCTAACGTTGAAAACTCATGTAAAGCACCCTCAATTTGAACAGACGTAACCGCAGCTCCAGGAAGTGAGGATAATAAGATACGACGTAAGGAGTTACCTACTGTAGTACCATAACCGCGCTCTAACGGTTCGATGACAAACTTTCCGAACGTAGTATCTTCATTAATTTCAATTGTTTCCACTTTCGGTTTTTCAATTTCAATCATTCACAAAACCCTCCTTCAAAACGTCGAAACATCGACGATACCTGTCGTATCCCCGAACATTCCCCAAGGCAGGAACCCATGCAGGACATGGGATGAGATCCTGCGTATACCGTGTAAACCTTATTTTCCTATCATATCCCATTATAGACAGGGTTACAAATTATATACCTAAATTAAACACGACGACGTTTTGGTGGGCGGCAACCATTGTGTGGTACAGGTGTTACATCAATGATTGATGTAATTTCTAGACCTGCAGCCTGTAAAGAACGGATCGCTGCTTCACGTCCAGCTCCTGGACCTTTAACAGCAACTTCAATAGTTTTCATGCCGCTTTCTTGTGCTGATTTCGCCGCAACTTCTGCTGCCATCTGCGCTGCGAAAGGTGTTGATTTACGAGAACCTTTGAAACCAAGTGAACCAGCACTGCTCCAAGCAACTGCGTTGCCGTTATCGTCAGTAATGGTCACGATTGTGTTGTTAAAAGTAGAACGAATATGAGCAACACCGGATTCTATATTCTTTTTCACACGACGCTTTCTGCGAGTTGTCGCTTGTTTACCTTTACGAGCCATAAATTAGCTTACCTCCTTTAATGTTTATTTTCTCTTGTTCGCTACTGTACGGCGTGGGCCTTTACGTGTACGAGAGTTGTTTTTAGTCTTCTGTCCACGAGTAGGTAAGCCACGACGATGACGAATACCTCTGTAACTACCGATTTCAATTAAACGTTTAATGTTAAGAGACGTTTCACGACGAAGGTCACCTTCAACTGTGAAGTTCTCAATTTCTTTACGGATGTTTGCTAACTCATCTTCAGTTAGATCACGAACACGTGTATCTTCTGAGACACCAGCATTTTTTAAGATTTCTTGAGCTGTTGATTTCCCGATACCGTAGATATACGTTAATGAGATAACTACGCGTTTATCGCGAGGAATATCAATACCTGCAATACGTGCCATGTGTGCACTGCACCTCCTTTAGTTTATCCTTGTTTCTGCTTGTGTTTAGGATTCTCGCAAATTACCATTACTCGGCCTTTACGACGAATTACTTTACATTTTTCACAAATCGGTTTTACTGAAGGTCTTACTTTCATTGTTCTAACCTCCTTTTAGATCGGAGTTTTATTTATAACGATACGTGATACGACCTCTTGATAAATCATAAGGTGACATTTCAACAGTTACTTTGTCACCCGGTAGAATACGGATGAAGTGCATACGTATTTTACCTGACACATGAGCTAAAATCTCATGGCCATTTTCTAACTCTACTTTGAACATAGCGTTCGGTAAAGTCTCAAGGACCGTACCTTCCATTTCAATAACATCATCTTTCGCCATAGAGAGAATCTCCCTTCTTCCAATCTGTTAACTCTTCGTTAACAAACTTTGATATTGCGAAGCGAAGTTTACCGTTGGTTACACGACCAGTTTCAAACATTGATTTCTCTACTTCGGGAGAAATATAATCTAATAGATCAACATGATGAATGTTTTTACGTTTTGGTCGATCAAATTTCCTTTTATCTCCGTCGGCTAACAAAACAAAAGTTTCATCAACGACTTCAATGATAATTGCGTATTGATCGGCCTCACGACCACGATTGATTCTCACTAATTGACCAATTCTGGGGTACCCAGACTCACCATCGACCAATCATCATCACCTTCACTTAAACTTTAGTTAAGATTTCGTATCCATCATCCGTTACAACAACGGTGTGTTCAAAATGCGCACAATTGCTGTTGTCTTCTGTAACAACGGTCCAATTGTCGCTTAAAGTCCGAACATAACGCTCCCCTAAATTAACCATAGGCTCAATGGCTAAAACCATTCCTTTTTTCATCCTAGGACCTTTGTTAGGTGGTCCAAAGTTTGAAATGTGAGGATCTTCATGAAGGTTTTGCCCTATTCCGTGTCCACCATACTCTCTTACGATAGTAAATCCGTATGGCTCTACATACTTTTGAATGGCATGAGATATATCAGACAAACGGTTACCTGGTTTAACTTGTTTCAACCCTTCAAACAGCGACGCTTCCGTTACTTCTAAAAGCTTTTGAGTGTCCTTATCGATGTCTCCAACTGGATAAGTCCAAGCCGAATCACCATGATAACCTTGGTAATTCGCACCGATATCGATGCTAATGATATCTCCATCATTTAATGCGCGTTTCCCAGGAATTCCATGCACGAGCTCTTCATTAACAGAAACACAAATGCTTCCACTAAAGCCGTTATAACCTTTAAAGGAAGGTGTTGCATCATGACTTCTGATGAACTTCTCGGCGA
The DNA here is from genome assembly GCF_052246295.1 of Piscibacillus sp. B03. Classification (NCBI taxonomy): domain Bacteria; kingdom Bacillati; phylum Bacillota; class Bacilli; order Caryophanales; family Bacillaceae; genus Piscibacillus; species Piscibacillus sp. B03. The sequence continues at coordinate 43,287 of NZ_JBQQCO010000012.1, forward strand.
TGTCATCAAGTTCTTTCGTAGTCACACCCGGGCGGATATGCTTTTGCAATTCCTGGTGTGTTAAAGCTACGATTTTACCTGCCTGACGCATTAACTCGATTTCTCGTGGAGTTTTATTAATAATCATTAAGCTAGGCCTCCGATTTTTTCATCGATTTGATTGAACACAACATCGATGTCCTGGTCACCATTAACTTCTACTAGATATCCTTTTTCTCTATAGAAATCTAATAGAGGCTTCATTTGCTCAGAATTCACGCTTAAGCGATTCTTCACTGTTTCAGGCTGATCATCTTCACGTTGTATTAGTTTTGCCCCATCATTGTCACAAATACCCTCTTCTTTTGGTGGATTAAATTCAACATGGTATGTCGCTCCACATTCTGGGCATATACGACGACCAGTTAAACGGCCCACTAATTTTTCTTCAGGTACACTGACATGAAGGACGTAATCTAATTTTGTATTTAAATCGTCTAATAATGTTTCAAGAGCATCTGCTTGTGCTACAGTACGAGGAAAACCATCGAGTAAGAAGCCTTTCTCACAGTCCGGCTTACTTAAACGTTCTTTTACAATTCCAATTGTAACCTCATCTGGCACAAGAGCTCCTTCATCCATATAAGACTTAGCTTTTTTACCTAATTCTGTTCCTTCTTTAATCGCAGAACGGAACATATCTCCTGTTGAGATATGAGGGATATCATACTTTTCTACGATCTTTTCTGCTTGGGTTCCTTTACCAGCACCTGGTAATCCCATTAAAATCAGATTCATAATTTCCCCTCGCTCTCGATATAACTCTAGAAGCTCTACTTAATAAAACCTCTGTAATGACGTTTTACAAGCTGACTTTCTAATTGTTTCATTGTATTTAATGCTACACCAACTACGATTAGTAGACTTGTTCCACCAATTTGTACCGCTGTTGGTAAGCTCGCAATACTTCCTAAAATAATAGGGAAAATTGATACTACTGCTAAGAATAAAGCACCCACAAATGTTAGACGGTAGATTACACGAGTTAAATAAGTCTCAGTGTTTTTACCAGGACGGATTCCAGGCACATAACCGCCTTGCTTCTGTAAGTTTTCTGCCATTTGCTCTGGATTAACTTGAACAAATGTATAGAAATAAGTGAATGCAATAATTAGCCCTACATAAAGAGTCATACCAACTGGCTTAGTATAGTCAAATACATAAGCAATTGTTGACGCTATTTGTCCGTCAAAGAAGTTTGAAATTGTCTGAGGTGCGATAATAAATGAAATAGCAAAGATAATTGGAATAACCCCAGCTGCATTTACCTTTAATGGTAGATGAGTTGATTGGCCTCCAACAGGTGAACGGTTAACCGTTCGTTTTGCATACTGGATTGGAATTTTACGAATTGCTTGTTGAATGAAAATAACTCCAACTACAACAGCAACTACGACCAGCATAATTATCCCTAAAATCACTAAGTTTAGGAATAGTTGATCTCCTGCACCAGCAATATACGTTTCATAAAGCTGGTTTACTCCGTTAGGGATCGCTGCTACGATACCTGCGAAAATTAGGATGGAAATTCCGTTTCCAACCCCGTATTCTGTAATCTGCTCACCAAGCCACATTAAGAATGTCGTACCACCAGTTAGAACGGTAGCAATAACAAAGAACTTAAAGACATTAGGGTCTTGGATTAGTGCTCCTTGCGTCATGTAGTTGAAACCGATTGACATACCTATTGCTTGGATGAATGCTAAGACTACTGTTCCGTAACGTGTTACCTGTGCTAACTTTCGACGTCCTACTTCCCCTTGTTTTCTCCACTCCGTAAATTTAGGAACAACGTCCATTTGCAGTAACTGCATAATAATGGCCGCTGTAATGTATGGGAAAATACCCATAGCGAAGACGGAATATTGACTTAACGCGCCTCCGCCAAATGTATCAATGAACCCAAACGCGTTCATTTCGTTCATGACTTCAATCGCATTACCATCTGTAAATGGTACTGGAATGAATGAACCGATACGGAATACTACAAGGATTGCAAGGGTAAATAGAATTTTACGTCTAATGTCAGCAACACGGAACATGTTTGCAAAAGTACTAAACATTAGATCACCTCAGTTTGACCGCCCGCCGCTTCAATAGCTTCTTTAGCAGAAGCTGAAAACTTTTGAGCTTTTACTGTTAACTTCTTCTCTAGAGAGCCGTTTCCTAGTACTTTAACGCCTGCTTTTACTTTGCTGATAACACCTGTTTCTAATAGAAGTTCAGGAGTTACTTCAGTACCATCTTCAAAACGGTTTAAAGTTTCTAGATTAACAATAGTATACTCTTTTCGGTTGATGTTTGTAAATCCACGTTTCGGTAAACGTTGGAACAATGGCATTTGACCACCTTCAAAACCTGGACGCACATTACCACCAGAACGCGCTTTCTGACCTTTGTGACCACGACCAGAAGTTTTTCCGTTACCAGATGCCATACCACGACCTACGCGGTTACGATCTTTACGTGAGCCTTTTAGTTCGTGAAGTTTCATGTGAGCACCTCCTCTTTACCATGTTTTAAAACTATGCTTCTTTTACTGAAACGAGATGTGACACTTTGTTAACCATACCTCGAACAGCTGGTGTATCTTCAAGTACCACCGTTTGGCGAATTTTATTTAATCCTAATGCTTTTACTGTATCGCGTTGGTCTTGTTTACGACCAATAACGCTACGAGTGAGGGTAATTTCTAATTTATTAGCCATCTGTTATCCCTCCTTATCCTAACAGTTCTTCTACAGACTTACCGCGAAGTTTTGCAACTTCTTCTGCTGTCTTAAGATTAGCTAATCCTGAGATTGTCGCACGAACCATGTTAATTGGTGTGTTAGAACCTAGTGATTTAGATAGGATGTCACCTACACCTGCAAGTTCTAATACCGCACGAACTGGTCCACCTGCGATAATTCCAGTACCTTCTGCAGCTGGCTTTAATAGAATGTTTCCAGCTCCGAACTCACCATTGATTTGGTGTGGAATAGTAGTGCCAACGATTGGTACACGGATTAAGTTTTTCTTACCATCTTCAACTGCTTTACGGATCGCTTCTGGTACCTCTTGTGCTTTACCAGTACCAAAACCAACGTGTCCGTTTCTGTCACCTACAACTACTAATGCTGTAAAACGGAAACGACGACCACCTTTTACAACCTTAGCAACACGATTAACTGTAACCACGCGTTCTTCAATATCTAATTTGCTCGCATCGATTGCTGTACGCATGTATTTCCCTCCTTTTTCAGTCGATTAAAATTCTAAACCTGCTTCACGTGCAGCTTCTGCTAAAGCTTTCACGCGTCCATGGTAAAGGTAACCTCCACGATCGAAGATTACTGATTTATATCCTTTGTCAACCGCACGCTTAGCGACTAGTTCACCAACTTGTTTCGCAGCTTCTACATTACCTGTAGTTTCGCCTTTGAATTCAGGGTCAACGGTTGAAGCGCTAGCGACTGTTTGACTGTTTTGATCATCGATTAATTGTGCATAAATGTGTTTGTTTGAGCGATAAACGTTTAGACGTGGACGTTCAGCTGTACCAGCTAACGTACGACGCATACGTGAATGGCGCTTTTTACGAACCGCATTCTTATCTGCTTTCGTAATCATTCAGGTCACTCCTTTCTGTCTTTTAACGGATATTATTTAGCAGTCTTACCTTCCTTACGACGTACATACTCACCTTCATAACGAATACCTTTACCTTTGTAAGGTTCTGGTGTACGAATAGCGCGAATGTTCGCTGCAACTGCTCCTACTTTCTCTTTATCAATTCCTTTAACAACGATCTTCGTGTTAGAAGGAGTTTCAATATCGATACCATCCATTGGTTCAACTTCAACTGGGTGAGAATAACCAGCGTTTACAACCAATTTCTTACCTTGCATTTGAGCACGGTAACCAACACCCTGGATTTCTAGTGATTTTTCAAAACCTTTAGTAACACCTTCTACCATGTTACCGATTAGGGTTCTTGTTGTACCGTGTAACGCACGGTGTTCTTTATTTTCACTCGGACGTTCTACAGATAATACGTTATCCTCTACTTTAATAACCATATCTTCGTGGAACGTACGTGTTAATTCACCTTTAGGACCTTTAACAGTCACTGTATTACCATCAAATTTAAGTTCAACATCATTTGGAATTTCAAGTGTTTTTAAACCTACACGTGACATACCTTACACCTCCTGACTTTCAAGTATTACCAAACGTAAGCTACAACTTCGCCGCCTACAGCTTGGCTGCGAGCTTCTTTATCCGTTAAAACACCTTTAGAAGTGGATACAACAGCGATTCCTAAACCGTTTAGTACTTTAGGGATCTCGTCTGACTTTGCATACACACGACGTCCAGGCTTACTGATGCGCTTAATACCTGTAATTACGCGCTCATTATTAGCACCGTACTTAAGGAATAAACGTAGAACACCTTGTTTGTTGTCTTCAATATATTCATAATCGCGAATGTAACCTTCACGCTTTAAAATATCAACAATATCTTTCTTTAGCTTAGAAGCTGGAACTTCTAACTGATCATGACGAACCATGTTCGCATTGCGAATTCTTGTTAGCATATCTGCAATTGGATCTGACATCATTTGTTCATTACCTCCTTCCCATAATTGGGTTTACCAGCTTGCTTTTTTAACGCCAGGAATTTGTCCTTCGTAAGCTAATTCACGGAAACAAATACGGCATAATTTAAATTTGCGAATTACGGAATGCGGACGACCGCAACGTTCACAACGAGTGTATTCACGCACTTTAAATTTTTGTTTGCGTTTTTGCTTTGCGATCATTGATTTTTTAGCCACAATTTTCCCTCCTTATTCAGTAAGTTACTGCTTAAAAGGCATACCGAACTGACCTAATAATTCACGTGCCTCTTCGTCAGTATCTGCAGTTGTTACAATAACAATATCCATACCGCGCACTTTACTTACTTTATCGTAATCAATTTCCGGGAAAATCAATTGTTCTTTTACCCCTAAAGTATAGTTACCGCGACCGTCGAAAGCTTTAGAAGAAATACCACGGAAGTCACGTACACGAGGTAGTGAAACGCTGATTAACTTCTGTAGGAAATCGTACATACGCTCACCACGTAGTGTAACTTTCGCTCCAATTGGCATACCTTCACGTAGACGGAAACCAGCGATTGATTTTTTAGCTTTAGTAACAGTTGGTTTTTGACCGGAAATTAGTGTTAATTCTTCAACAGCATTCTCAAGCGCTTTTGCATTTTGAACAGCGTCACCAACACCCATGTTGATAACGATCTTTTCAACTTTTGGCGCTTGCATTACAGAGCTATAGTTAAATTTCTCAACTAAGCTAGGAACAATCTCTTCATTGTACTTTTTCTTTAGTTCGTTCATCTTATAGACCTCCTTTCACGCAACTACTATTTATCTAAAGGTTCACCTGATTTTTTAGCGATGCGGACTTTTTTACCGTCACGCACTTCATATCCAACACGAGTAGGTTCACCTGATTTAGGATCGATCGGCATAACATTAGAAACATGAATTGGCGCTTCTTGGTTCAAGATTCCACCCTGTGGATTTTCTTGTGAAGGCTTAGCGTGTTTTTTAACATAGTTTACACCTTCAACCAAAACGCGTTCTTTTTTTGGATAAGCTTCTAAAATCGTGCCTTCTTTACCTTTATCTTTACCAGTAATAACTTTGACTTTATCGCCTTTCTTTACATGCATGAATCGTGCACCTCCTTGCAAGGCATGGTTTGCTTAATGACATCTATTTAAGCGACTATTATAGTACTTCTGGAGCTAGGGAAACAATCTTCATGAACTGTCTCTCACGTAATTCACGAGCTACAGGGCCGAAGATACGAGTTCCTCGCGGGCTTTTATCATCACGGATGATAACTGCTGCGTTTTCGTCGAAACGGATGTAAGAACCGTCTTTACGGCGAACACCGCTTTTAGAACGTACGATTACTGCTTTTACTACTTCACCTTTTTTGACAACGCCACCTGGTGTTGCTTGTTTTACCGAGCAAACAATAACGTCACCAATGTTAGCTGTCTTACGTCCAGAACCGCCTAGAACTTTAATAGTTGAAACTTCACGAGCACCTGAGTTATCAGCAACTTTTAGACGAGATTCTTGTTGGATCATAGGTTTTGTTACCTCCCTTCGGATTCAATACCGAGCGATTATATAATGACTGCTTCTTCAATAACTTCTACTAAACGAAAGCGCTTCGTAGCTGATAATGGACGAGTTTCCATGATGCTTACGATATCGCCTTTTTTAGCTTGGTTATTTTCGTCATGTGCTTTGAACTTTTTAGAGTACTTAACACGCTTACCATAAAGCGGGTGGAATTTATAAGTTTCTACTAGAACTGTAATGGTTTTATCCATTTTGTCAGAAATGACGCGTCCAGTGTAAACTTTGCGATCTTTACGTTCACTCATTGAGGTAGACCTCCTCTCAATTATCGATTATTAATGCCGACTTCTCTTTCACGAATAACTGTTTTCATACGAGCAATTGATTTTCTAACTTCACGGATTCTTACCGTGTTTTCTAGTTGACCAGTTGCTAGTTGAAAGCGTAAGTTAAACAGTTCTTCTTTTAAAGATTTTACTTTTTGTTCGATTTCGGCAGTGGTTAGTTCTCTGATTTCGTTAGCTTTCATTGCTATCACCACCAATTTCTTCGCGTTTTACAAACTTCGTTTTCACTGGAAGTTTGTGTGACGCTAAGCGTAATGCTTCACGAGCCACTTCTTCGTTAACTCCAGCTACTTCGAATAATACTTTTCCTGGTTTTACTGCTGCTACCCAACCTTCTGGAGAACCTTTACCGGAACCCATACGAACTTCTAGAGGTTTTGCAGTTTTTGGTTTGTCAGGAAAGATTTTAATCCATACTTTACCGCCACGTTTCATGTAACGAGTCATCGCGATACGAGCTGCCTCGATTTGACGGCTTGTAATCCATGCACCTTCTAGTGCTTGAAGACCAAATTCACCATGTGATACTTCTGTTCCACCTTTTGCACGGCCTTTTAGGCTTGTGCGGTGTTGTCTACGATATTTTACACGTTTAGGCATTAGCATACTGCGAATCCCCCTTCCTTATTTATTGTCATTTTTAGTTGGAAGGACCTCTCCACGATAAATCCACACTTTAACACCTAGTTTACCGTAAGTAGTATCGGCTTCTGCCGTACCATAATCGATATCAGCACGTAATGTGTGTAGTGGTACAGTTCCTTCGTTATATTGTTCCGCACGCGCAATATCTGCACCGCCTAGACGACCAGATACTTGCGTTTTAATACCTTTCGCTCCTGCACGCATCGCACGTTGAATTGCTTGTTTCTGTACACGACGGAAAGAAACACGGTTTTCAAGTTGACGTGCAATGTTTTCAGCAACTAAAGTTGCGTCTAATTCTGGTTTTTTCACCTCAACGATGTTGATGTGAACACGTTTACCAGTTAAGTTACTAATTTTAGTACGTAATGCTTCTACTTCAGATCCACCTTTACCAATAACCATACCTGGTTTTGCTGTGTGGATTGAAATGTTAATTCGATTAGCAGCACGTTCGATTTCAACTGTTGATACTGCTGAATCTTTTAGACGTTCTTCAATATATTCACGAACCATGATGTCTTCGTGTAATAGATCAGCATATTCTTTTTCAGCGTACCATTTTGATTCCCAGTCACGAATTACGCCGACACGAAGACCTTTAGGGTTAATTTTTTGACCCACTGACTATCCCTCCTTCTTTTCTGATACCACAACTGTGATGTGGCTAGTACGTTTGTTAATCGCGCTTGCGCGACCTTGTGCACGTGGGCGGAAACGTTTAAGTGTTACGCCTTCATTTACATAAGCTTCAGAGATAATTAGATTATCCGTATCTAGTTCATAATTGTGCTCAGCGTTCGCAACGGCTGACTTTAAAACCTTCTCAATGATTGGTGATGCCGAACGGTTAGTGTGAGCTAAAATTGCGAAAGCCTCGCCAACTTCTTTTCCTCGAATTAAATCAATGACTAAACGAGCTTTACGAGGAGCAATACGAACTGTTTTAGCTACTGCTTTAGCTTGTTGCATCATGCTAACCTCCTCTCAATTAGCGTTTTGTTTTCTTATCGTCACCGGAATGACCTTTGAACGTACGTGTTGGTGCAAACTCACCTAGTTTATGCCCAACCATGTCTTCCGTAATATAAACGGGTACATGTTTACGGCCGTCATATACTGCAATAGTGTTTCCAACAAAGTTAGGGAAAATTGTAGAACGACGTGACCAAGTTTTAATGACGGACTTTTTGCTTTCTTCGTTCATTTTTTCAACTTTTTTCATTAAATGATCATCCACGAAAGGTCCCTTTTTTAAACTACGACCCATGAATAAACCTCCTTCCGTCTTTGAGACAATCGCGCTAACGATTGTACTAAGTCAAGATTATTTCTTCTTACGACGACGTACAATAAACTTATCTGACTGTTTATTACGCTTACGAGTTTTAAGTCCAAGCGTAGGTTTACCCCATGGTGACATAGGAGATGGAAGACCGATTGGAGCACGACCTTCACCACCACCGTGCGGGTGATCGCTTGGGTTCATAACAGAACCACGTACTGTTGGGCGAATGCCTTTCCAACGAGAACGTCCTGCTTTACCTACTCTTACAAGTTCATGTTCAATGTTACCAACTTGACCGATTGTTGCACGGCAAGTTCCAAGAATCATACGAGTTTCGCCAGATGCTAGGCGTACTAAAACGTATTTTTCTTCTTTACCTAAGATTTGTGCTTGAGCACCTGCTGAACGTACTAACTGTCCACCACGACCTGGTTTTAACTCAATGTTGTGAACTGTTGTACCTACAGGCATTTTGTTTAATGGTAATGCGTTACCTGTTTTAATGTCTGAACCTTCACCAGACATGATTTCTTGACCTACTTTTAGGCCTTTAGGTGCTAGGATATAGCGTTTTTCACCGTCTGCATAGTTGATTAACGCAATGTTAGCTGAACGGTTTGGATCGTATTCGATCGTAGCAACGCGTCCTGGTATACCATCTTTATCGCGCTTGAAATCAATGATACGGTATTGGCGCTTATGTCCTCCACCTTGATGACGAACCGTTAATTTCCCTTGGTTGTTACGACCTGCACGTTTCTTAATTGGTGCAAGTAGGGATTTTTCCGGGCTATTAGTCGTAATTTCTTCGTTTGTTAAAGTAGACATGTTACGACGCCCGTTACTAGTTGGTTTATACTTTTTGATCGCCATCTTTTTTCCCTCCTTTTAAGAAAATATATTATAGTTCCGACTTATACACCTTCAAAGAAATCTAGTTCTTTGCTATCAGGTGTTAAAGTAACGATAGCTTTTTTACGATCTGGGCGGAAACCTTCGTATCGACCCATTCTTCTTTTCTTACCTTTTAAGTTGATTGTGTTAACTTTATCAACTTTTACTCCGAATATAGTTTCAACAGCGTTTTTAATTTCCGTTTTGTTAGCTTTTTTAGCAACTTCAAACGTATATTTATTTTCGGCCATTAAATCTGCAGAGTGTTCTGTGATAATTGGGCGCTTAATGATATCTCTTGGTTCTGTCATTATGCAAGCACCTCCCCTGCTTTTTCAGCTGCTTCTTTAGTGATGAACAGCTTGTCATACTTCAGTAAATCTAATACATTGACTTGTTCTACTGTTAGAACATGCACGTTTTGAAGATTGTTAGCAGAACGTTCGATGTTTTCATCTTTTTCCGCTGTAACAATTAAAGCTTTTTCATTAGTGTCAAAGCTGTTTAGTAATTGAACAACTTCTTTTGTTTTAGGAGCTTCAATACTTAAATCCTCTAACACTACGATTTCGTCGTTTTGTACTTTAGAAGATAAAGCAGAACGAAGCGCTAAACGACGTACTTTTTTAGGCATTTTGTAGCTGTAGCTACGTGGTGTTGGACCAAATACTGTTCCACCACCAACCCATTGTGGAGAACGGATAGACCCTTGACGAGCTCGACCCGTACCTTTTTGGCGCCATGGTTTACGGCCACCACCAGATACTTCAGAGCGACCTTTCACTTTGTGAGTACCTTGACGTAGTGATGCTTGTTGCATAACTACTGCTTCTTTTAAAACTGTTTCGTTTGGTTCAATACCAAATACTCCGTCAGTAAGCTCGATATCGCCTACTTGAGAGCCAGCTTGATTGTATAGTGCTACTTTAGGCATGACATATCCTCCCTTCGTTTAATATTTAGTTAGCCTTAACCGCACTTGTGATTTCAACGTAAGATTTCTTCGCGCCAGGCACATTACCTTTAACGAGAATCAAGTTGTTATCTGTATCTACCTTAACTACTTCTAAGTTTTGAATAGTTACAGTTTGACCACCCATTTGTCCAGGTAACTTTTTACCTTTAAATACGCGCATTGGGTCAATAACACCCATCGCACCTGGAGCGCGGTGATAATGCGAACCGTGAGTCATTGGTCCACGTTGTTGATTATGTCGTTTAATCGCACCTTGGAACCCTTTACCTTTAGAAGTTCCAGTTACGTCAATTTTTTCTCCTGCTTCAAAAACATCCACACTTAACTCTTGACCTACTTCATACTCGTCAAGATTTACGTTACGGATTTCGCGAATGAAGCGCTTAGGCTTAGTGTTTGCCTTCTCAGCATGACCTTTTGCCGGTTTATTCGCATTCGATTCTTTTTGATCCGCAAAACCTAGTTGAATAGCTTCATAGCCATCATTCTCAGTAGTTTTCTTCTGAAGAACAACGTTACCTTCTGCTTGAATTACAGTTACAGGTACTAGTTCGCCGTTTTCAGAGAATAGCTGAGTCATTCCGATTTTACGTCCTAAGATTCCTTTCGCCATCCGTTACACCTCCTAAAAATTGTTTTATAGTTTAATTTCGATATCAACGCCTGATGGTAAGTCAAGTCTCATTAATGAGTCAACTGTTTGTGGCGTTGGGCTCAGAATGTCAATCAAACGCTTGTGTGTGCGCATTTCAAATTGCTCACGAGCATCTTTGTACTTGTGAACCGCACGTAAGATTGTGTAAACAGAGCGCTCAGTTGGCAATGGGATTGGACCAGATACCTCTGCTCCAGAACGTTTTGCCGTTTCTACGATTTTCTCCGCTGATTGATCAAGCACACGGTGATCATAAGCTTTTAAACGGATACGGATTTTCTCTTTTGCCATTATTTTCCCTCCTTTTCGTCTATCTTCTAAAACAGACATACTCCGTGAAAATTTCCTCCACACTCGCCATGGCAAAGGGGCCGGGTGTGTCAGCAACCTTCCACTTCATCGCCTTTAATATGACTGCAACATTAAACATTATACAGAATTAACCCTCTATACGCAAGAGAATTCGATAAGTTTCTTCGCAATCACCTTAGTTATTATACTAAGGTTTAGCGCCTCTTTCAACCAATAGGGTAATATTCAGAAAAATTGTGATAATAGCCTAGTATGTTACTTATCTTGAAAGTTCAAATTTCGCTTTTGGTGCATTCCACGATTGATGTAAATACAACTAGTTGGTAGTAATAATAGCGTAGTCAAAATGCGAGACTCCTGGTCGGCTAAGTGCGGCCACGTCCTGCGCCTGCGATTACTCGGCGCAAATTAAGCAAAGAAGTATTACAAGTAGCATTTGTGGCCAACGCCGACACTTGACCGTCCAGGTCGTCGCAGACAGCACGAGCTGAGGGGCCACAGGATGTGGGTCAGTTCGGCGTCGCTACACGGATGTTGCGAATTTAGCCGAACTTCCTTAATCCCCGAACGAATGTGAGTTTGGGGAAGTTGAAGCCGTGCCTGAGGAAAGCGAAGCATTTGACTACGCTTATTGTACTATGTGATAAACGAAAAGCGACTGGCGGCGACCCCTTGGGGATCAGCGCGAGGCGAAAATCACCGAAACGAGCCGGGCGAGTTTCGTGAAGTTGAGGCCGCGCCCCAGGAAAGCGTCCGCCAGAGAGCGTTCGTTATACATTAAAAAAGACTACCGAATAGATCGGTAGTCTTTTGCAGTTATTATTCAGTGATTGATGATACAACACCAGCGCCTACTGTACGGCCACCTTCACGGATTGAGAATTTAGTACCTTCTTCAATCGCAACTGTTGTAATTAGTTCAACATCCATTTCAACGTTATCGCCAGGCATTACCATTTCTACACCTTCAGGTAGCTGAATAACACCAGTTACGTCAGTTGTACGGAAGTAGAACTGTGGACGATAGTTTGTGAAGAATGGAGTGTGACGTCCACCTTCTTCTTTAGATAGAACGTAAACTTCTGCTTTGAACTTAGTGTGAGGTGTGATTGAACCAGGCTTAGCTAAAACCTGACCACGCTTGATTTCTTCACGAGAAACACCACGTAGTAACGCACCAATGTTGTCACCAGCTTCTGCATAGTCTAGAAGCTTACGGAACATTTCAACACCAGTTACAGTAGTTTTGCTTGGTTCTTCAGCAAGACCGATGATTTCGATTTCGTCACCAACTGATACTTGACCACGCTCAACACGGCCAGTAGCAACTGTACCACGACCAGTGATTGAGAATACGTCCTCAACTGGCATCATGAATGGCTTATCAGTGTCACGGTCAGGAGTTGGAATGTACTCGTCAACTGCATCCATTAATTCATAGATCGCGTTAACGTACTGCTCTTCACCTTCAAGAGCCATTAAAGCTGAACCTTTAACTACTGGTACATCATCACCAGGGAAGTCATACTCAGATAGTAGGTCACGAACTTCCATTTCAACTAGCTCTAGAAGCTCTTCGTCGTCAACCATGTCACATTTGTTTAAGAATACTACGATCGCAGGTACACCAACCTGACGAGAAAGTAGGATGTGCTCACGAGTTTGTGGCATTGGACCGTCTGCTGCAGATACTACTAGAATCGCACCGTCCATTTGTGCTGCACCAGTAATCATGTTCTTAACGTAGTCAGCGTGTCCTGGGCAGTCAACGTGAGCATAGTGACGGTTGTCAGTTTCATACTCAACGTGTGCAGTAGAGATTGTGATTCCACGCTCTTTTTCTTCAGGAGCACCGTCGATTTGGTCATAAGCCATTGCAGTACCTTTACCTGATTTCTTGTGTAATACAGTTGTGATTGCTGCAGTTAAAGTAGTTTTACCATGGTCAACGTGTCCGATTGTACCAATGTTAACGTGTGATTTGGAACGGTCAAATTTTTCTTTTGACATTTATATTTCCTCCTTAAAAATTAAAATTTATGTTTTATGTGTTCAGTCATCTCCTAATATAGCATTAGGAGATAACTGTTTACAATATTTCTAATAGGTTTTTTGACAAATGTCAATTATTGCCCACTATTTTTCTTGATGATTTCTTCAGAGATGCTCTTAGGAACTTCTTCATAGTGACTGAAGTGCATAGTGTAAGTTCCGCGACCTTGAGTGTTTGAACGTAATGCAGTTGCATAACCAAACATTTCAGAAAGTGGTACGAATGCATTAACAACCGAAGCATTACCACGTGAACCCATACCTTCTACACGTCCACGACGAGAAGTTACATCACCCATAATGTCACCCATGTATTCTTCAGGAACTACGATCTCTACTTTCATCATTGGTTCAAGTAGAACTGGGTTACATTTATTTTTAGCTGCTTTAAGAGCCATTGATGCTGCCACTTTGAACGCAGTCTCGTTTGAGTCTACATCGTGGTATGAACCATCATATAAAGTAGCTTTAATATCGATTAGTGGATAACCTGCAAGTACCCCGTTTTCCATTGATTCTTCAATACCAGCTTGTACTGATGGGATATATTCTTTAGGTACTACACCACCAACAATTTTGTTAACGAATTCGAAGCCAGCGCCTTCTTCGTTTGGTTCAAATTTAATCCAAACGTGACCGTATTGACCACGACCACCAGACTGACGTACGAATTTACCTTCAACATCCGCAGAGCCACGGAAAGTTTCACGGTAAGCAACCTGTGGAGCACCTACATTCGCATCCACTTTAAACTCACGCTTTAGACGGTCAACGATGATGTCTAGGTGAAGCTCACCCATACCGTGAATGATTGTTTGACCAGTCTCTTCGTTAGTTTCAGTACGGAAAGTAGGGTCTTCCTCAGCTAGTTTACCTAAAGCAATACCCATTTTATCCTGGTCTGCTTTTGATTTTGGCTCAATCGCAACTGCGATAACAGGTTCAGGGAACTCCATTGATTCAAGAATAACTAAGTTTTTCTCGTCACATAGAGTGTCACCAGTTGCTGTGTCCTTCAAACCAACACCACCAGCGATATCACCAGCATATACTGTGTCTACTTCTTCACGGTGGTTAGCGTGCATTTGTAGGATACGTCCTACACGTTCACGCTTATCTTTAGAAGCGTTCTTAACATAAGAACCACTACTTAAAGTACCTGAGTAAACACGGAAGAATGTTAACTTACCAACATAAGGGTCTGTCATTACTTTGAATGCTAATGCAGAGAATGGCTCTTTATCGTCAGACTTACGAACAACTTCTTCACCTGTACCAGGAACGATACCTTCAATTGGAGGTACGTCTAATGGTGAAGGAAGATAGTCGATTACTGCATCGAGTAATAACTGAACACCTTTGTTTTTGAATGCAGAACCACACATTACTGGATAGAATTCTACGTCACAAGTTGCTTTACGAATCGCAGCTTTTAACTCTTCAATGCTGAACTCTTCACCTTCTAGGTATTTCATCATTAAGTCTTCGTCTAATTCTGCAATTGCTTCAACTAAGCGTCCGCGATATTCTTCAGCTTGGTCCTTGTATTCATCAGGAATATCTGTCGGTTTTGCGCGAGTACCAAGGTCATCTTCATAGAAGTAAGCTTTCATTTCTACTAAGTCGATGATTCCTTCGAACTGATCCTCAGCACCGATTGGTAACTGAATAGGGTGCGCATTTGCACCTAAGCGATCTTCTAATGTACCTACAGAGTATAAGAAGTCTGCGCCTACTTTATCCATTTTGTTGATAAATACAACACGTGGAACTCCGTAAGTAGTGGCTTGTCGCCAAACTGTTTCTGTTTGTGGCTCTACGCCTGATTGTGCATCTAGTAATGCAACTGATCCATCAAGTACACGTAATGAACGTTCAACCTCCACTGTGAAGTCTACGTGTCCAGGTGTATCGATGATGTTAATACGATGGTCCTTCCATTGAGCTGTTGTTGCAGCAGAAGTGATCGTGATACCACGTTCCTGCTCCTGCTCCATCCAGTCCATTTGAGAAGCACCTTCGTGAGTTTCTCCCAGCTTATGGATACGTCCTGTATAGAACAGGATACGTTCCGTAGCTGTAGTTTTACCGGCATCGATGTGAGCCATGATCCCGATATTACGATACTTGTCTAAGGAGAACTCTCTTGGCATATTCATTTCTCCTTCCTGTATTAGAGCTAGATTGTATTATAAATATAATATTACCAACGATAGTGAGCAAACGCTTTGTTCGCTTCTGCCATCTTGTGCATTTCTTCACGGCGTTTAACCGCTGCACCTGTATTATTTGCTGCATCTAAAATTTCATTAGCTAAACGTTCTTCCATCGTTTTTTCTCCGCGTAAACGAGAGTAGTTTACGATGAAACGAAGTCCTAATGCTTGACGACGCTCAGGGCGTACTTCAACTGGTACTTGGTAGTTTGAACCACCAACACGTCTAGCGCGTACTTCCAATACAGGCATAACATTCTTCATTGCCTCTTCAAAAACATCCATAGCGTTTTGACCGCTACGCTCTTGAATTAATTCAAAAGATTTATATAAGATTTTTTGAGCAACACCTTTTTTACCATCAACCATGATTTGATTGATTAAGCGAGTTACTAGTTTTGAGTTATAAATCGGATCTGGTAAAACATCTCTTTTAGGAACTGATCCTTTACGTGGCATATTAAGTTCCTCCTTTCCTTGGTGGTCTATATCTTAAGAACGTATTATTTCTTAGGTCTTTTCGCACCGTATTTAGAACGGCTTTGCATACGACCTTCAACACCAGCAGTGTCTAACGCACCACGAACGATGTGATAACGTACACCTGGTAAGTCTTTTACACGTCCACCACGAATTAGAACAACACTGTGCTCTTGCAAGTTGTGGCCAATACCAGGAATGTATGCAGTAACCTCGATTTGGTTCGATAAACGAACACGTGCATATTTACGTAATGCCGAGTTCGGTTTCTTAGGTGTCATAGTCGCTACACGTGTGCACACTCCACGTTTTTGAGGAGCTGGGTTGTCAGTAAACTTCTTTTTGTAAGAGTTGAACCCTTTGTTTAGTGCTGGTGAGTCAGACTTTTTAGTTCTAGTTTTACGACCTTTACGAACTAATTGGTTAATAGTTGGCATGTTATATCCTCCCTTCTTAATAAGTGTTTCTAATACCACACATCCAGGTGGTTCATAAATGGGCAAAAAAACAAACTTCATACACTTGAGTGTAGAAAGTTTATTTTTTTATTGCCACAGCAGCTGCACCGACATCGATCCCGCCTGCTTCGCCTAACTTTTTCATAGACTTTACAAACGATATTGGAACGTTATAGTCATTAGCTGCTTTTAATACTTTATCCGTTATACGTCGTTCAGCATTTTCAGCTATTACGACTTCAAGTACGTCACCATTTTTCATGGATTTTAGCACTTGTTTAGCTCCAATAATTAAACTGTTTTTAGCCTGTGCTACTTTTTCATAAGACATTTTTCATCCTCCAAAGTAAACAGGTTATATGAAGCACCTTGAATATATTATCATTGACCAAAATTAATGTCAACAAAAAATATAAATCAATCAAGGTGCTTCAACCTTTTTATGCTTCAGTTGTTATTTCTTCTACTTCTTCTACTTCAACAACGTCTTTTTCGGCTTCTAGATTACGATATTTTGCTAAACCAGTACCAGCTGGAACAAGTTTACCAATAATAACGTTCTCTTTAAGTCCTAATAGATCATCATACTTACCTTTAATTGCGGCATCTGTTAGGACACGAGTTGTCTCCTGGAATGATGCAGCTGATAAGAATGAGTCTGTTTCAAGTGACGCTTTCGTAATACCAAGAATAATCGGCTTAGCAATAGCTGGTTGCTTACCTTCTACTAATACTTGGCGGTTAGCTTCTCTAAATTGGTTAACATCTAATAATGATCCAGGGATAACATCCGTATCACCTGATTCAATTACACGAACTTTATTTAACATCTGGCGCACCATTACTTCGATGTGTTTATCACTAATTTCAACACCTTGCATACGATATACTTTTTGTACTTCTTTTAATAAGTACTCTTCTACACCTTGCAAGCCTTGAGCTTTGATGAGTTCTTTAGGGTCAATTGAACCTTCAGTGAGTGCTTGACCCGCAATAATCTCTTCACCAACTTCGACTTTCATACGTGCATTATATGGTGTTGTATAACTGCGTTTTTCAACTTCACCCTGAACGACAATTTCTTTCTTGTCTTTAACGTCATTAATTTCAAGAATAGTACCATCAATTTCACTGATGACTGCCTGACCTTTAGGGTTACGAGCTTCAAAGATTTCCTGAATACGTGGTAAACCTTGCGTAATATCGTCTCCTGCAACACCACCAGTGTGGAAGGTACGCATTGTTAACTGTGTACCAGGCTCACCAATTGATTGTGCAGCGATAATACCAACAGCTTCACCTGTTTCAACACGATCACCAGTCGCCATGTTACGGCCATAACACTTAACACAAGCGCCGTGATGAGTATTACATGTAAATACTGAACGGATTACAACTGAATCAACACCAGAATCAACTATTGTCTTAGCAATATCTTCTGTGATTAACTCGTTACGTCCAATTATGACATCGCCCGTTTCTGGGTGGCGTACTTTTCTAAATGCAGTACGACCAACTAGGCGATCGTAAAGTGGAACGATTGTTTCGTTTCCTTCTGTTAATGCACTTACAGTCATGCCGCGATCAGTTCCACAATCGTGTTCACGGATGATAACATCTTGTGCTACATCTACTAAACGACGAGTTAGGTAACCTGAGTCGGCTGTCTTAAGTGCTGTATCCGCAAGACCTTTACGAGCACCGTGCGTCGAGATGAAGTACTCTAATACTGTCAGACCTTCACGGAAGCTTGATTTAATCGGTAATTCAATAATCTTACCAGATGGGTTAGCCATTAGACCACGCATACCTGCTAACTGAGTGAAGTTTGATGCGTTACCACGGGCACCAGAGTCACTCATCATAAAGATTGGGTTAAGGGCATCTAATGAAACCATTAGTTTTTCTTGAATTTGGTCTTTCGCTTCTGTCCAAGTAGCAATCACACGATCATAACGCTCTTCTTCTGTAATTAGACCACGACGGAATTGCTTCACTATTTTATTTATTTTAGATTGCGCAGCATCTAAGTACTGTTGCTTTTCAGATAAGACAACGATATCGGATACACCGATTGTAATACCCGCTTTAGTGGAGTATTTGAAACCAAGATCCTTCATCTTATCAAGCATCTTAGACGTCTCAGAAATCTTATAATGTTTGAACACTTCAGCGATGATGTCACCTAAGATACCTTTTTTGAATGGTTTAACTAACTCACGGTTAGGTAACTCTTCTTTAAGATTTGTAGTAACATCGACAAAATGCACATCTGGTGTATGATCTTCTAAATTGAAAGAAGTTGGTTCGTTCATATAAGGGAACGAATTCGGTAACATATCGTTAAAGATTAACTTACCAATTGTCGTAACAAGTATCTTATCATTTTGCTCCTCAGTGAAATGAGGGTTACCTAACGAACTTGCTTTAATACCTACACGGCTATGCAGATGTACATAACCATTATCATAAGCTAAGATAGCTTCCTCATATGAAGAGAACACTGTCCCTTCACCGATTGCATCGGCACGTTCAAGAGTTAGGTAATAGTTACCTAATACCATATCCTGTGATGGTGTAACTACTGGTTTACCATCCTTAGGGTTTAAGATGTTTTGTGCCGCTAACATTAAGATGCGAGCTTCTGCTTGCGCCTCAGGTGAAAGCGGAACGTGTACCGCCATTTGGTCACCATCAAAGTCTGCATTATATGCTGTACACACTAATGGATGTAAGCGAATAGCACGACCTTCAACAAGCGTTGGTTCGAACGCCTGAATCCCTAAACGGTGAAGTGTTGGTGCACGGTTTAATAGTACTGGGTGCTCTTTAATAACATCTTCTAATACATCCCAGATTTCAGGACGTAAACGTTCAATGCTACGCTTAGCTGACTTAATGTTATGCGCTAACCCACGGTTTACTAACTCACGCATGACAAATGGTTTAAATAGTTCAATTGCCATTTCCTTAGGTAAACCACATTGATACATTTTTAAGTTCGGTCCTACAACGATTACAGAACGACCTGAATAGTCGACACGCTTACCAAGTAAGTTTTGACGGAAACGTCCTTGCTTACCTTTAAGCATGTGAGATAGAGATTTCAATGGACGGTTACCAGGGCCTGTAACAGGACGGCCGCGTCTACCGTTATCGATTAATGCATCAACTGATTCTTGAAGCATACGCTTTTCGTTTTGAACAATGATTGTTGGTGCACCTAAATCTAATAGACGTTTTAGACGATTATTACGGTTAATTACACGACGATACAGATCGTTTAAATCTGATGTCGCAAAGCGTCCACCGTCTAGCTGTACCATTGGTCTTAACTCAGGTGGAATAATCGGCAATACGTCCATTATCATCCAATCAGGGTTATTTCCTGAATTACGGAATGACTCTAACACTTCTAAACGTTTAATAGCTCTAGTACGACGTTGACCTTGAGCCGTTTTAAGTTCTTCTTTTAACTCTTGAACTTCACGATCTAAATCAACATCTTGTAATAATTTACGGATCGCTTCAGCACCCATTTGCGCTTTGAAAGTGTTTCCGTATTTTTCGTAATAAGCACGGAATTCTTTTTCCGTTAGTAGTTGTTTTTTCTCAAGAGGTGTATCACCTGGGTCTGTTACGATATAAGAAGCAAAATAAATCACTTCTTCAAGGGCCCTAGGTGATAGATCTAATACAAGACCCATACGACTTGGGATTCCTTTGAAATACCAAATGTGAGAGACAGGGGCAGCTAATTCAATGTGCCCCATACGCTCACGACGTACCTTCGCTTTAGTTACTTCAACGCCACAACGGTCACAAACGACACCTTTATAACGGACACGCTTATATTTACCGCAATGACATTCCCAATCTTTTGTAGGTCCAAAAATACGTTCACAGAATAAACCATCTTTTTCTGGCTTTAACGTACGATAGTTAATGGTTTCTGGCTTTTTAACTTCACCAAATGACCAAGAGCGAATCTTGTCTGGTGAAGCTAATCCTATTTTCATAAACTCAAATCTGTTTACATCGATCAAGGAGCCTACCTCCCTTATATTTTTAACCGTTATTACTCACTCACGTTTTGATCTTCTGTCGATTCCATTGAAACGTTCAATTCTTCTGATTGATCAACATCTTCCAAATCGCGCATATCAATTTCATCACGATCAGAAGTTAACATTTTTACGTCCATACCAAGACTTTGAAGTTCTTTGATAAGAACTCGGAATGATTCTGGAACTCCTGGCTCTGGTAGGTTTTCACCTTTAACAATTGCTTCATACGTTTTCACACGACCAACAACATCATCAGATTTAACTGTTAAAATCTCTTGTAACGTATAAGCGGCCCCATAAGCCTCTAAAGCCCAAACCTCCATCTCACCGAAACGCTGACCACCGAATTGTGCTTTACCACCAAGTGGTTGCTGCGTTACAAGTGAATAAGGTCCTGTAGAACGCGCATGTAATTTATCATCTACCATGTGTTCTAGTTTGATCATATACATAACCCCAACTGACACACGGTTGTCAAATGCATCTCCTGTACGACCGTCGTATAGGACAGTCTTACCGTCTCGAGCTAGACCCGCTTCAAGGACAGTTTCCCAAACGTCTTCTTCATTTGCCCCATCGAATACAGGGGAAGCAACGCGAATTCCCATTTCACGAGCAGCCATACCCAAGTGTAACTCAAGTACCTGACCAATATTCATACGTGATGGTACACCTAGAGGGTTTAACATGACATCAACTGGCGTTCCGTCTGGTAAGTAAGGCATATCTTCTTCAGGCAAAATCCTTGAGATAACACCTTTGTTACCGTGACGACCTGCCATTTTATCCCCTTCGGATATTTTACGTTTCTGTACGATGTAAACACGTACTAATTTGTTAACTCCAGGCGATAGTTCATCGCCATCTTCACGGTTAAAAACTTTCACATCTAAAACAATACCGCCACCACCGTGCGGAACTCGTAGAGAAGTATCTCTAACTTCACGAGCCTTTTCACCGAAAATGGCATGTAATAATCGTTCTTCAGCAGAAAGTTCTGTCATACCTTTTGGTGTTACTTTACCGACTAGTAGATCACCATCTGAAACCTCAGCACCTACACGGATAATTCCGTTTTCATCTAAATTCTTAAGTGCATCTTCACCAACATTTGGAATGTCGCGAGTGATTTCCTCTGGTCCTAGCTTAGTATCACGAGCTTCCGTTTCAAAGTCTTCGATGTGAATTGAAGTAAAGACATCATCTTTCACCATACGTTCACTCATGATGACAGCATCCTCGTAGTTATAACCATCCCAAGTCATAAATGCAACTAATGCATTTTGACCTAAAGCTAACTCACCTTTGTCCATAGATGGTCCATCAGCAAGAATTTCCCCCGCTTCAACACGATCACCTTTTGAAACAATTGGTGTTTGGTTATAGCAAGTCCCTTGGTTAGAACGAACGAATTTAGATAGTCGATACTTATCTAAATCACCCTCAACCTCTTTACCGTCTACCTCTTCAATACGACGGATATGAACTTGTTTAGCTTCTACTTTTTCAACAATACCAGCATGTTTAGCAACAACAGCTGCACCTGAGTCTTTACCGGATACATACTCCATACCAGTACCAACATAAGGAGCATCTGGTTTAATCAAAGGTACCGCCTGACGTTGCATGTTCGCACCCATTAATGCACGGTTTGAGTCATCGTTTTCTAAGAATGGGATACATGCTGTTGCAGCTGATACAACCTGCTTAGGTGACACATCCATATAATCAATCTGCTCACGTGGTACAGCGGTGTTTTCACCACGGAAACGTGCGATTACATCTTCATCAACAAATGAACCGTCCTCGCTTAGACGTGCGTTTGCCTGAGCAACGATGTAGTTATCTTCTTCATCAGCTGTTAAGTAATCAACATGTTCTGTTACTTTACCAGTCTCTGGATCAACACGGCGGTAAGGTGTTTCAATAAACCCAAACTCATTCACTTTTGCATAAGTTGATAATGAGTTAATTAGACCAATGTTTGGACCCTCTGGCGTTTCGATCGGACACATACGGCCATAGTGTGAATAGTGGACGTCACGTACTTCAAAGCCAGCACGTTCACGCGTTAAACCACCAGGACCTAATGCCGACAAACGACGTTTGTGTGTTAACTCAGCTAATGGGTTTGTTTGATACATAAACTGAGATAACTGAGAGCTACCAAAGAACTCTTTAATCGACGCAATAACTGGTCGAATATTAATAAGTTGTTGTGGTGTGATCGATTCTGTGTCTTGAATAGACATTCTTTCACGAACCACACGTTCCATACGAGAAAGCCCGATACGGAACTGATTTTGTAATAACTCACCCACAGAACGTAAACGACGATTACCTAAGTGGTCAATATCGTCAGTTGTACCAACTGTGTGTAATAAATTGAAGAAATAGCTGATAGAAGAAATAATATCCGCTGGTGTTATATTCTTCACTTGATCACTCACGTTACCGTTACTAATAACGGTTAACGTTCTTTCACCCTCAGGGTCAGTTGGATCTAAAATTTTAATAGACTGAACCTTGATTGGGTCTTCTAAAACACCGTCTTGCGGTTCTAAAATCTTCTCTCCAACCGCATCCTCTTCTAACTCAAAGTAAGGCATAATCTTATCTAATAAACGGCGATTTAATTTATCACCTTTACGTGCAATGACTTCACCTGTTTCTTCATCTGCGATTGTTTCTGCTAGCGTTTGATTTAATAGGCGGTTTTTAAAATGAAGCTTTTTGTTCATTTTATAACGACCAACACGAGCTAAATCATAACGTTTTGGATCGAAGAAACGTGAATATAGTAGACTGCGAGCATTTTCAGCTGTAGGGGGTTCACCCGGTCTTAAACGCTCATATATTTCAATTAAAGCTTTTTCACTGTCTTCTGTATTGTCTTTCTCTAATGTATTACGTAAGAATTCATTGTCACCAAGTAGGTCAATGATTTCATCATCAGAGCTAAAACCTAACGCTCTTAATAATACGGTTAATGGTAGTTTACGAGTACGGTCGATTCGAACGTGTACAACATCCTTCGCATCCGTCTCGAATTCTAGCCATGCACCTCGGTTCGGGATCACTGTAGCAGTGTGCCCCTTCTTACCGTTTTTATCAATTTTATCGTTAAAATAAACACTTGGCGAACGAACAAGTTGAGATACAATAACACGTTCTGCACCATTAATAACAAAGGTACCTGTGTCAGTCATTAATGGGAAATCACCCATAAACACTTCTTGTTCTTTCACTTCACCTGTCTCTTTATTCAAGAGACGAACTTTAACGCGTAAAGGTGCGTTATACGTTACGTCACGCTCTTTCGCTTCATCGACAGAATACTTTGGTTCACCTAAGCTGTAATCTACAAACTCTAGTGATAAGTTTCCTGTGAAATCTTCGATAGGTGAAATGTCTTCAAACATTTCTTTCAAACCATCTCTTAAGAACCATTCATAAGATTTAGTTTGAATTTCGATTAGATTAGGAAGATCATGTACTTCACTAATCCTTGCATAACTTCTACGTTGGCGGTGTCGACCATATTGAACTAGTTGACCTGTCAACTGCTTCACCCCTCAAACAACCAGATTTAATAGAGACTTAGGGAAAAATCCACTAAGGTTAAACAAAAAACGGTTCGACAAAAAGGCATGCCGAACTTGCTTGATCCACATTGAGTTTCTCAAGCATGTTTTATATTAACATTCGTCATAGAAACGAATGTTTGATATACTTTTAATAATGAGTTGTTCATCTTTATTTTTTTCAGAATGAATACCCCATTTAAAATGAAATTTTGACTCTTTATAATTTATCGGTATAACAATTGAAAAATATACGTCCTGACTGGATTTTGTATGCTTTTTTAAAAAATCCTTGACAAAAAAACGTATATATTGCCATTTTTAAATATTATCATACGGGTATATCCGAGTCAAATCTTATAGCGCGCAATACATAATAACCTTTATTTCTAACGACTACGTCTACATTACCAAACAAGGATTCCATTTTTTCTTTTAAAGAGGGGGCTCCTTGTTTTTTCTGTACAACAACCCACAATTCACCTTCTTGAGTCAGCACATTATAACTGTCTTCAATCATGTTGTGAACCACTTTCTTTCCAGCCCGAAAAGGTGGATTGGTTATAACAGCACCGAAAGCACGATCAGAAACCTCTTTCACACCATCACTTTGCAAAACCTCTACATTACTCGCTTGATTCGTTTCACAGTTTTTCTTAGCTAGCTCAATGGCTCTTTCATTAACATCTACCATCACGACTGAACGTTCAGGATAACGTTTGGCTAATGTAATGCCAATTGGTCCATAACCACAACCAAGATCAAGGAGATCTCCTTGTCCTTTAGGCAAGTCAAAATGTTCAATTAATGTTTTTGTACCAAAGTCCACTTGTTTCTTGGAGAATACACCTTCATCTGTGTGAAAGTTTAATGTGATGGAACTAAGAGTTGTTTGGAACTGTGAAGGGTTTCGTTTACTTGTAGGGTTTTTTGAATAATAATGATCACTCATTTCAGCCACCTCTTTGCAGGGAAAAGATCATTATGAGAAGAATATGGATAAAACAAACATAAGCTCGCTGAGTGGTACAGCGAGCTTTATGAATGTGCTACTATTTTAATTCGATTTTAGCGCCAACTTCTTCAAGCTTAGCTTTCATTTCTTCAGCTTCTTCTTTAGCTACAGCTTCTTTAATTGTTCCAGGAGCGCCATCAACTAGTTCTTTAGCGTCTTTTAGGCCAAGACCAGTGATTTCACGTACTGCTTTAACAACTTTAATCTTAGAAGCACCTGCATCTTCAAGTACTACATCAAATTCAGTTTTCTCTTCAGCAGCTTCGCCACCTGCAGCGCCACCTGCAACTGCAACTGGTGCAGCAGCTGTTACGCCAAACTCTTCCTCAATAGCTTTTACTAAATCGTTTAATTCTAAAACAGACATTTCTTTAATAGCATCAATAATTTGCTCTTTAGTCATGATAAGATCCTCCTTAAGATATTTTTTTATTTATCCGACTATGACGCCTTACGCGCCTTCTTCTTTTTGCTCTGCAACTGCTTTTGTAACATAAGCGAAGTCGCGAACTGGTGCTTGTAATACGCTGAGTAGCATAGATACAAGACCTTCGTGTGAAGGTAGTTCTGCAAGTTCCTTGATTTGATCAATCGTTGCAATCTGACCTTCGATGACACCACCTTTAATCTCTAGTGCCTCATGCTCTTTAGCGAATTGTCCTAAGACCTTCGCTGGAGCAACAGCATCTTCTACGCAAGTTGCAATTGCTGTTGGACCTACTAATAATTCATTCAGGTCTTCAAAACCTACTTTTTCTGTTGCGAAGCGTGTCATTGTGTTTTTATAAACTTTAAAATCAACGCCTGCTTCACGTAGTTGTTTACGAAGTTCTGTTACTTCTTCAACATCTAGACCGCGATAGTCTACAAGAACTGTTGTTTTACTGTTTTGTAGTTTTTCTGCAATTTGATCTACTTGTTGTTTTTTCAGTTCTAGTACATTGCTCATCGTTCCACCTCCTAGTTAGTTGGTTTCCGATCATACCGCGCGGTGTTACGCTCAAAAAAATGCCTCCATGCAGACATGGAGGCATCAATATCATAATCGCACACACTTGTACGAATCATTTCAATTTAGCACACCTCGGCAGGAAAAGTTTAAGCAGATGTCTGCTCCTACTGTCTACGGTATAACGTCATTCATTTAATTTTCAACAAACGCAATTATATATAACTTTTAGAAGTTTGTCAACTAATTATTATAAATAAGATGAAACGTCAACTTTTACGCCAGGTCCCATAGTAGATGAAACCGAAACGTTTCTCATGTAAGTTCCTTTAGAAGATTGTGGTTTAGCTTTAACAATTGTTTCAGTTAAAGCTTCGAAGTTTTCAACTAACTTCTGATCTTCAAAAGATACTTTACCGATTGGTACATGGATGTTTCCTGCTTTATCTACACGGTACTCAACCTTACCTGCTTTGATGTCTTGAACAGCTTTTTCGATTTCGAAAGTAACTGTTCCAGTTTTAGGGTTAGGCATTAAACCTTTTGGTCCAAGTACACGACCTAACTTACCTACTTGTGCCATCATGTCAGGAGTTGCTACAACTACATCAAATTCGAACCAACCTTGGTTAATCTTGTTGATGTACTCTTCATCTCCTACATAATCTGCACCTGCAGCTTCCGCTTCTTTAGCTTTTTCACCTTTAGCGAATACTAAAACGCGTTGAGTTTTACCTGTACCGTGCGGTAAAACCATAGCTCCACGGATTTGTTGGTCTGCTTTCTTAGGATCTACACCTAAACGGAAAGCAGCTTCTACTGTTTCATCAAAGTTTGCTGTTGAAGCTTTTTTCACAACTTCTACAGCTTCTTTAACATCATAAGCTTTATTGCGATCAACAAGCTTTAATGCTTCTTGATACTTTTTACCTTTCTTTGGCATGAAAAATCCTCCTCATTGTGGTTTTAACGGTTTGACCTCCCACTAAAGAAAACTCGTCTAAACGAGCCTTTAGGCGAAGACAGAGGCGTAGTTATAATCTAATTAGATGCTTTGCTACAATCACTACGACGAGCTCGCCTCTATTTCTATTGAAGTTCTCTAACTTCAAAAATAATCTCTAAAATCAAGCGTAATAAAGGTTGCGAATCACTCCGCAACCCCTTTCCGCCTTATCCAAAATAACTGGATTAGTCTTCTACGACAATACCCATGCTACGCGCAGTACCTTCTACCATGCGCATTGCTGCATCAACATCAGCAGCGTTTAAATCAGGCATCTTAGTTTCAGCAATTTCGCGTACTTTGTCACGCTTAACCGTTGCTACTTTGTTACGGTTAGGCTCACCAGAACCTGATTCGATACCAGCTGCTTTCTTAAGTAACACAGCAGCAGGTGGGGTTTTCGTTACGAATGTAAATGAACGGTCTTCATAAACCGAAATTTCAACCGGAATAATCGTACCTGCTTGATCTTGTGTTTTTGCGTTAAACTCTTTACAGAATCCCATGATGTTGATACCAGCTTGACCTAATGCAGGACCAACTGGTGGCGCTGGGTTCGCTTTACCAGCAGGAATTTGTAATTTAACAACGTTAATTACTTTTTTAGCCACGAGACACACCTCCTTAAAGTCCGTGATGTGGTAATTGGGGTTTGACCCCTCCCACTCAATATTTCTATGCATGAATCTTATTCAGACCATAAGAAACATAAAAATTCTAGCATATATCTATCGAAGTTGGCAAGGGTTATATTATAATTTTTCTATTTGAGTAAAGTCTAACTCCACTGGTGTTTCTCTTCCGAACATGTTTACATGGACTTTTACCTTTTGTTTATCCATATCAATATTTTCAATTGTACCTGTAAAGTTAGCGAAAGGACCATCAGTTACTTTCACTGATTCTTTTAGGTCAAATTCGAAGTCTTGGACTTCATCTTTAACGCCCATACGTTTTAAGATTCGGTCAGCTTCATCTGGTAATAATGGTGTCGGCTTCGCACCTGATCCCGTAGAACCAACGAAACCTGTTACACCTGGTGTGTTACGAACAACAAACCACGAATCATCCGTCATAACCATTTCGGTTAAAACGTAGCCAGGAAATACCTTTTTCATCGCAGTTTTACGCTTGCCGTTTTTAACTTCAGTCTCTTCTTCTTCTGGAACAATGACCCTGAAAATCTTATCTTCCATCCCCATTGTTTCAATACGCTTCTCAAGATTGATCTTCACTCGGTTTTCATAACCAGAGTAAGTATGAACTACATACCAATTTTTCTCCATTGCGTTAGGTTTAAAACCTTCCCTCCTCATCTTTCGATTATACAAAGCAGGTATAGCCGAATTTTAGGTAAATTAAAAAACCCGACTAAACGCGGGTTTTTGCCTCTTCATTCATTATATCACAAATGACATTTTATATAATCAAATTATATTTTACAACCATTCTAGAATTTGAGAAATCCCTAAATCTACTACCGTGAAGAAAAGCGTTACGAATAATACAGTTAAAAGTACAATGACCGTATATTTAGATAACTCGTTACCTTTAGGCCAACTAACTTTCTGCATTTCACGGTTTACATCTTTTAAGAATTTAACCACTGTATGTCCCCCTCTTAAACACCTGAGCGATTGATCTATTTAGTTTCACGATGCAATGTATGCTCGCCGCATCTCTTACAATATTTTTTAACTTCTATTCGTTCTGCACTTTGTTGTTTTTTATCTGTTGAATAGTTACGGCTATTACAAACCGTACATGCTAAAGCAACTTTCTTTCGCATGACAATCCTCTTCCTTTTTAATCACTTCGTTTAATGTACCACGTTCAAAATAGGGTGTCAATGGTATTTAATAGGTAAGCTCGCTCACTGACAAGTGGCGTTCAAGCTTACGTTTCACCCGTTGAAGAGCATTATCAATTGACTTAACATGTCGGTTTAGCTGTAGCGAGATTTCTTGATAGGATTGCCCATCAAGATATAAATGTAATACTTCTCTCTCTAATTCACTTAAAAGTTCTTCCATCTTATCTTCCATATCGATGAACTTCTCGCGATCAACTAATAACTTCTCTGGGTCTGACGTATCATGTTCAGCAATAACATCTAGTAGAGTACGATCTGATTCTTCATCATAAATTGGCTTGTCCAAAGAAACATATGAATTTAACGGAATGTGCTTTTGTCTAGTGGCAGTCTTAATGGCTGTAATAATCTGCCTTGTGACACACAACTCCGCAAAAGCTTTAAACGAAGATAATTTATCAGACTGAAAATCACGAATAGCTTTGTACAACCCAATCATTCCCTCTTGTACAATGTCTTCGCGATCAGCACCAATTAAAAAATATGTACGCGCTTTTGCCCGAACAAAACTTCGGTATTTATTAATTAAATAATCAAGTGCTTGTACATTTCCATCGTGAACAAATTCTACAACTTTCTCGTCTTCTAAATCGGCCCACTCTATTTGTTCCTTCGTTTCTTCGTTGATGACCACACAGATCCCCCCAGAGCTGAACACTCAATATAAAGTCATTATACAGGAATTGTGAATTTTCAGTCAACTGCTATTTTCCTATTTGTCGCCACGACGCCATTTTTCAAAGTATTTTAGCACATCGTCACTAAGGGGAATTTTGGATTTGGGTTGTAGTGTATGGTGCTCTTCTACGCTTTCTTGGATCTCCGATTCAATCTCTCTAACCTCTAATAACAATTCA
Source organism: Piscibacillus sp. B03 (assembly GCF_052246295.1). NCBI lineage: Bacteria > Bacillati > Bacillota > Bacilli > Caryophanales > Bacillaceae > Piscibacillus > Piscibacillus sp. B03. The sequence goes on from NZ_JBQQCO010000012.1 coordinate 73,144, forward strand.
CGCGCAGACTTTCTCAGTGCACCTTTTGAAAAAATTGTCCATTGTTCTGCAAAATCAGATGTCGCAACATAGACTTTCGTCTGGACGTTCTTAACTTCTTTAACTAGCTTTTCAATTCGTTCATCTGCGGTTTCGTTTTCTTTTGTAAAAATCACTTCTAAACGATGTTCTTCCCGCTTTTTTTCTGTACCCTTAACATCATATGCATCAAAAACAACAATGACTCGGTACCCAGTATACGCCTTATATTCTGCAAGCATTTCAATTAGTCGGTTTCTCGCTTCTTCCAGCTGATAATCTTTTAAAACCTTTAATTCAGGCCAATCCCCAATCATATTGTAGCCATCTACCACTAGTACAATCATGATGGATCACCCTAGCGGAAAGCGACTACGATAGACTTCATACATCAATAAACTTGCTGATACAGAAGCATTTAGTGATGTCACCTTACCTCGCATAGGTAACTTCACTAACCAATCACAGTTCTTTAATACTAAACGACTAATCCCCTTACCCTCGCTACCAATGACAACAGCTAAAGGTAAATCATAATCTAATTCGCGGTAATCATGTTTTCCCTTAGCATCTGTGCCAACCACCCATATACCTTCTTCTTTCAATCGTTCTATTGTTTGATTCATATTGGTAACACGCGCAACAGGAATATACTCAATTGCCCCCGTTGATGCTTTAGCTACCGTTTGAGTAAGCTGAACTGATCGTCGCTTCGGAATCACAACCCCATGTGCGCCAACGGCATCAGCTGTTCTCATAATAGACCCTAAATTTCTCGGATCTTCTAATTCATCTAACAAGATTATGAAAGGCGCCTCGCCTAGATCTTTAGCTTTTGCTAATATATCGTCTATTTCTGCGTATTCATAAGCTGCTACAGAAGCTGCAACACCTTGGTGATGATCTGCTATTTGATCTAATTTATGCTTCGGAACTTTTTGGACCAGTACATTGTTTTGCTTGGCCTGCTTTAGAATCGTAGATTGTACTCGACCTTCCATGGATTCAAGCATTAAAATTTTATTAATCGGACGCCCTGACTTCAGTGCTTCAATGACAGGGTTCTTGCCCATAATCCATTCCTCACTCATGCTAAGCTCTCCTTTCTTCTAAATCTTGTATCGCTTGGGTAACAAGGTAATCTAAACGCTCATAATCTTCTTTCAAATATAAGTAACCGACTAATGCTTCAAATGCTGTGCTTAAGCGATAGGTTTGTCCATCAGTACTTTTAGGCGTGTTAGACTTGGCATTACGCCCTCGCCTAACCACACCTTGTTCTTCAGTTGTTAATAGCTCTTCATCCATCCATCGCCTTAACACATAGCCTTGAGCCTCAGCTGATACGAAGGATACTGCGTGATCGTGGAGAATTTGAGGTTTGACTTCTCCTTGTCTAATCAAGTATTCCCGAACGTATTGTTCATAGACAGCATCACCCATATACGCTAATGCTAAACTTTTCATTTGTTTTACATCATGTGTGCTCGTCATGACCTTTTCCATCTCGTTCCTTGTGGTGTATCCTCTAGGATAATACCTTTTTCTTTTAATTCATCTCGAATCTCATCAGCACGAGAAAAGTTACGATCTTTTCTAGCTTGAATGCGCTCTTCGATTAGCGCTTCAATCTGGTCATCTAAGAGTTCGCTCTCCTCTAAAGAGAATCCTAGCACTGTTGTCAGTTCATCAAACATCTCTGTGAATAGGTCAATAATAGTTGTTGACGTTTGATCTTGCTGCGTATAGATATTTGCTTCTTTAGCTAACTCAAATAATACTGAAATGGCATTAGCTGTATTGAAATCGTCGTCCATCTCATCGATGAATCGCTGTTTTAAATCTTGAAGCTTAGTTTTCCACTCGTTATTGTCCTCAGTTAAGTTTAAACTCGCTGTTTTACGATGTTGTAGATTCTGATAAGCAGTTTTAATACGATCAAAACTATTTTTAGCCTCAGCCAACAGTTCATCGTTGAAGTTTATTGGATTACGGTAATGAACGCTTAACATAAAGAATCGAACGACGTTTGGGTCATGTTTTTCTACTAATTCATGAACTAAGATGAAGTTTCCAAGTGACTTAGACATCTTCTCATTGTCAATTTGAATATAACCATTATGCATCCAATAATTCGCAAAAGTGGTATCGTTATGGCACTCAGATTGTGCAATCTCGTTTTCATGGTGCGGGAATGCTAAGTCCTGGCCACCAGCATGAATATCAATGGTTTCACCTAAATACTTACGAGCCATAGCAGAGCACTCAATGTGCCATCCCGGTCGACCTTTACCCCAAGGACTATCCCAAGAGATCTCACCTGGTTTCGCTTCTTTCCATAACGCGAAATCTAATGGATCGTCTTTTTTCTCACCAACTTGAATTCTTGCCCCAGAGCGTAATTCATCAATTGATTGGTGCGATAACTTTCCATATTCATCAAAAGATCTTGTACGGAAGTAAACATCCCCATTCGCTTCATAAGCAAAACCTTTCTCAATCAATTGTTCAATGAAGGCGATAATATCATCCATTGACTCCGTTACTCTCGGGTGATGGACCGCTTCTTTAACATTAAGCTTTGATACGTCTTCTTTATAAGCTTTAATAAATCGATCCGCAATGGTTGGGACCTCTTCATTTAGTTCATTAGCGGCTTTGATTAACTTATCATCAACATCTGTGAAGTTTAATACGTATTCAACATCATAGCCTCTGTACTCAAAATAACGGCGTACGGTATCAAAAACAATTGCCGGACGAGCATTTCCAACATGAATATAGTTGTAAACAGTTGGACCACACACATACATCTTTACCTTATTTTCTTCAATTGGTTCAAATGTCTCTTTAGATCTTGTCAGTGTATTATAAAGCTTGATGGTCATCGTCTTTTGACACTCCTCTCATTTCATTTAGTTCTTTCTGCAATTCAACAATTCGTTCCTCTAGTGTGTCACATTTTTCTGCTACTGGATCAGGAAGCTTATGGTGATTTAAATCTTTGTTCTCTTTGTTCACTCTAACACCATTTTGTACAACGATTTGGCCCGGAATCCCTACAACTGTAGAGTTATCAGGTACATCTTTTAGTACAACAGAACCGGCTCCTACCTTCGCCCATTCGCCAAGCGTAATAGAACCTAAAACCTTCGCACCAGCAGCTACTAGAACATTATCTTTAAGTGTCGGGTGACGTTTTCCGCCTTCTTTCCCTGTACCACCTAACGTTACTCCTTGATAGATGGTACAATTGTCTCCAATTTCACACGTTTCACCTATTACAACACCCATACCATGGTCAATGAAAAATCGTCTACCGATTTTAGCGCCAGGGTGAATTTCTATGCCTGTCAGAAAACGACTGAATTGGGATATGACTCTAGCAATAAAGAATAATCTACGTTTATGAAAAGCGTGTGCAACTCGGTGTGCCCACACAGCATGAACGCCTGAGTAAGTTAACATGACTTCAAGGCGATTACGAGCTGCTGGATCTTGACCGAACACGACGTCGACATCCTCTTTTAATAATTTAAGGAACTTAATCATATGATTCCCTCCTTTGTACTCTGTTGTTATAAGCCATTGATGTTTATAACCTACGAACTCTGCTAAGGTAGGTGAATGTTTCGCCAAAAATGTGCGAGGGTTTCGTGAATGTTTCGCCAAAGTAACAGTCTATTTCGCCAAATCTTAACTTTGTTTCGTCAAAGTTAAAGAGCTTTTCGCCAAATTAGCAAAACCTTTCACCAAACTCATAAAAAAGCGCCCCTGTCTATATAAATAGACAGAGACGCTCGATTTGCGCGGTCCCACTCTGTTTAGAGGCTTAACAACCCTCTCACTTGCAGTTGATAACGGGAACAACCCGCTTCACCGTACTTAAATCTTCGGGTGAAGGCTCAGAGGTGCATTTCGGAAACCATCTTAAGAGCTGCTCTCAGCTACACAGCTCTCTCTGTGATTAAGAGTAGATTCCTACTTCTCCTCATCAACGCTTTTACTTATAGTTCTATTATATACGATTCTTCCAATATGTTACGAATGTTTTAACTCGCCTACAATTTTATTTAAACGATTCATGACTGTGCGTTGTCCTAATAAATGAATGGCATTAGGAAGTTCTGGTCCGTGTTGTTGACCTGTGACAGCCACACGAATTGGCATAAATAGCTTCTTACCTTTATTACCAGTCGTTTTTTGAGTCGCTTTAATCGCCGCTTTAATATTCTCCGGTGTGAACTCTTCCATTTGACCGATTTCAATTTGAAAGTGACTTAACATATTCGGAACGTGTTCTTGATTTAACACTTCCATTTCGTTGTCGCTGTAGTCAATTTCTTCTTTGAAGAATAGCTCAGTTAACTCAACGATTTCAGCTCCGTAATTTAACTGATCTTTATATAATCCAATTAGTTCTTCTACCCACTTGCGGTCTTCACCACTAACGTTCTCATCAACTTTGCCCGCTTCAATTAAGTGAGGTAATGTTAAGTCAATCACACGGTCTAGTGAGCTTGATTTAATATACTGGTTGTTCATCCATTTTAATTTACCAGTGTCAAAGACAGCAGGTGATGTCGATAGGCGTTCAGGGTCAAAGATTTCGATGAATTCATCTTTAGAGAACAACTCTTCTTCCCCTTTTGGTGACCAACCAAGTAAAGCGATAAAGTTAAATAGTGCCTCTGGTAGGTAACCAAGGTCCGAATATTGTTCAATAAACTGGATAATAGACTCATCACGTTTACTTAATTTTTTACGTTGGTCATTTACGATTAACGTCATATGGGCAAAAATTGGGATTTCCCAGTCAAATGCACGATAAATCATCATCTGTTTTGGCGTGTTAGAAATGTGATCTTCCCCGCGTAACACATGAGTAATTGCCATCAAATGATCATCAACTGCTACAGCGAAGTTATAAGTTGGCGTACCATCTTTCTTCATAATGACCCAATCACCGAAATCACTTGATTCAAACGTGATTTCACCTTTTACAATATCGTTAAATGGATAAGATTCATTCTCTGGAACACGGAAACGAATAGAAGGCTTACGTCCTTCCTCTTCAAACTGCTTGATTTGATCTTCCGTTAAATCACGATGAGCACCCGAATACATTGGAACTTGCCCTTTTGCACGTTGTTCTTCACGCTCTGCTTCCAATTCTTCTTCTGTCATATAGCATTTATAAGCTAAGCCACGTTCTAATAGTTCATCTGCATATTTTTTGTAAATATCTAAGCGTTCCATCTGACGGTATGGTCCATGGTCTCCACCAACATCCACACTCTCATCCCAATCGATCCCTAACCATTTTAAGTACTTCAGCTGGCTTAAGTCGCCACCTTCTACATTACGTTTTTGGTCTGTATCTTCAATACGAATAATGAATTCACCGTTCGTACTCCTCGCAAATAAATAGTTGAATAATGCTGTTCTAGCGTTACCTATGTGTAAATGTCCTGTTGGGCTTGGTGCATAACGCACACGTACCTTCTGATCAGCCATAAAAAAGCTCCTTTCCGTTCTCTTCATTATCTGTTATTGTACACAATTTAGCGCTTGCGTTGTATTAAAATGGTTGCCTGTGCTGCAACCCCTTCTTTGCGTCCAGTAAACCCTAATTTCTCAGTTGTTGTGGCTTTGACGTTAACTTGTGACGTTTCGGCATTTAGTAATTTAGCGACTTGCGATTTTATCTCATCTATATACGGGGCCATTTTAGGTGCTTGGGCAATTACAGTACAATCTACGTTACCAAGCTCATACCCTTGGTTTTCAACTTTTTCCCACACTTCTTTTAATAATTGTTTCGAATCGAAATCTTTAAAGGCCGGGTCTGTATCTGGAAAATGTTTTCCGATATCCCCTTCACCAATCGCACCTAATGCAGCATCTGCAATTGTATGTAATAAAACATCTGCATCGGAATGACCTAATAAACCTTTTTCATAAGGGATTTCAACCCCACCAATGATGCATGGGCGTCCTTCAACCAATTGGTGTACATCAAACCCTTGTCCAATTCTGAACAACGAAAGCGCCTCCTTATTATTAGTCTAACCTATTTATTTTTAGCATATTTTCTGCTTTTTGTATATCCTCAGGATTCGTGATTTTGAAATTTTGATGCGACCCTTGTACATACACTGGAGAGTAATCCAAAAATTCCAAGAGAGCTACATCATCTGTAGCATACACTTGATGTTCATATGCATAATCATGAGCCTTCTTCAACCACTCATATGTAAAAGCTTGAGGTGTTTGAGCAGCGACTAATTCATCCCGTTTCAAGGTTTGAACTCTTCCATCTTTGATTTGTTTAACTGTATCTGTTACAGGCACTCCCAAGAATGCAGCTCCATGTTGTTCTGTTCCTTTATATAAACGATGTAACTCATCCTCTGTCACAAACGGACGTGCTCCGTCATGGACAAACGTGATTAATTGTTTTTCTAGATTAATAACACCCAGGCGAACACTGTCCTGTCGCTCTTTACCACCAATGACGATTTTAACAACTTTTGAATATCTTTGGGCGATTAATTCTTTCATTAAATCTTGCTCATTTTGGTGGACAACGACATAGATCGAATCGCACCACTCATCTTTTTCAAAAACATCTAATGTACGTTCAATCACGGTCTTACCGTCGATTTCTAATAGCTGTTTGTTTTTGCCTGCATTCATCCTACGACCTTGACCAGCTGCTAGTACTATTACTTGATAACGTGCCATATTGATTCTCCTAAAATTTCTTAATAAAAAGAAAAGATTGATACACTTGAGTTAACTTTTGTTTCAAATGTACCAACCTTTATTTTACTCTGATTTATTGTGCTTTCTCAAGTGCCTTGGGCTTAGCAAAAATCATTCTACCCGCTGATGTTTGCAATACACTTGTGACGATGACATCAATTGTATCACCAATGAAATTCTTACCGTCTTCAACGACAATCATCGTGCCGTCATCTAGGTAAGCAACACCTTGCTTTTCTTCTTTACCAGCTTTGATGACTTGAACATCCATCTCTTCACCTGGTAAAACGATCGGCTTAACAGCGTTAGCCAAATCATTAATATTTAAAACTGTAACATTCTGAAACTCAGAAACTTTATTTAAGTTATAATCATTTGTAACTAATACACCATCTAATAATTTCGTTAACTTTACAAGCTTACTATCAACTTCACTAATATCTTCAAAATCACCCTCGTAGATTTGTACATCTACTAGTGAATCTTTTTGTAAACGATTAAGGATATCTAACCCTCGACGCCCTCTATTTCTTTTTAACACATCAGAAGAATCAGCAATATGTTGTAATTCTTCTAAAACAAAATGAGGAATAATAATCGTCCCTTCAAGGAACTTCGTATCACAAATATCCGCAATACGCCCATCGATAATGACACTCGTATCTAATATCTTAGGTTTAATAGACGACTCTTCATCAGTCACACCCTGTGTCTCCTTAACCTTCGATTCCTTCTTAGGCACACTAATCAAATTAATGAATTCATTTCGTCTTTTAAATCCAACCTGAAACCCTAAATAAGCCAAGATTACTGTAACGAATAATGGTAGTACTTCAGAAATTACAGTAATACGAATATCCTGAAGATAAATGTTTACTAGAAATGCAATAATTAGACCCACAATAAGACCTAAACTACCAAATAGCAAATCCGCAACTGGTGCTTTTACTAACTTTTCCTCTGTTACTTTTAAGAAGTCTACAATATAATCCGCTAGCCAATAAGATAATATATAAAAAATGATTGCTCCTAGCGTCATGCCGAGATAAGGATATAACCACTCTGGCCTACCAACTTCCCATATATCTAAAAGATCAGGGAAATATAAGTAGCCAACGGTACCACCGGCTATAACAAAAATGACCTGTAATATTCTTTTCAGCAACCTATTCACCTCCTAAATCTAGCTTTGCCAAAATTACATCAAACCATAACCTTCGATCGTTGCTTTACTAAATTTTAACACGCGCATTATTTACCGTCAAAACAAAATAACTTATTATTCTAACACCGATTTACTAATATGTCAATTGTGTTACAAATGATAATGATTATAAATATTCACAATTTATACAAAATTATTCCAATCCAGCTTTTAATGCATCATGAACTGAATCAACACCGATGAGTTCAACGCCTTCTGGTGCTTTAAAGCCTGTTAAATTTTTATTAGGCAAAATAATTCGTTTAAATCCTAACTTACTTGCTTCCTGTACACGTTGTTCTATTCTAGATACACGTCTAACTTCTCCTGTTAAACCTACCTCACCGATAAACACATCCTCAGGTTTTGTTGGTTGATCCCTAAAGCTTGAAGCAATACTAACCGATACTGCTAAATCAATAGCTGGCTCATCTAATTTCACTCCGCCAGCTACTTTTACATAAGCATCTTGATTTTGTAATAACAAGCCCGCTCGCTTTTCTAGTACAGCCATTAATAATGGCACACGATTATGATCTAAGCCCGTTGCCATTCTTCTAGAGTTTCCGAATTGAGTTGGTGAAATCAAAGCTTGAATTTCAACTAGCATAGGACGAGTACCTTCCATAGAAGCAACAACTGTGGATCCAGCGACACCTTGTGACCGCTCCTCTAAGAAAATCTCAGAAGGGTTGCTAACCTCAACTAAACCTTCTTCTTTCATCTCAAAGATTCCCATCTCATGTGTACTACCAAAACGGTTTTTCACACTTCTAACGATTCTAAATGTATGATGGCGTTCACCTTCAAAATATAAGACTGAATCTACCATATGCTCTAATAAACGAGGACCTGCAATTGAACCTTCTTTGGTCACATGACCAACTATAAAAATTGGAATCCCTTTAGTTTTAGCTAACTTCATTAATGTTCCCGTGCACTCTCTAACCTGAGAGACAGACCCTGGAGCAGATGTGACTCCTTCATGATAAATGGTCTGGATCGAGTCAATAACCACAAACGAAGGATTCATTTCATCAACAGCATCGATAATGTCATCTATATTAGTCTCAGCCATAATATATAACTCATCTTCTTTAATATTTAACCGATCAGCTCTTAATTTTGTTTGCTTTTCAGACTCCTCACCTGAAATATATAAAACTTGTAACTTCTTAGCTGCTAATTGAGATGAAACTTGCAGAAGCAAGGTTGACTTACCAATACCCGGATCACCACCAATTAAAACTAATGAACCTGGCACAATTCCTCCACCTAATACACGGTTAAACTCTGTCATTTTAGTTTCGATTCGCTTTTCCTCTTGTGAGGTAATTTTATTTATAGCACTTGGTTTACGTTTGCGTTGTGGGCTGGCAGAACCAAGACTATGCTTGCTTTGACCTTTATTCGGACGAATTTTTTCTTCAACCATAGTGTTCCATTGGTGACAAGCAGGACATTTCCCCATCCACTTTGGCGATTCATAACCGCATTCCTGGCAAAAATAAACCGTTTTTGTTTTAGCCATTGTACTCTCTCCTTTGGTGATTTATGTAATTTTTTTATTTTTAAAAAGGCTCTGTTAAACATAGTTGTTGATAATACGGGTGCCAAAAAACAAAAAACAGCCGGCGAATACACCGGCTGCGTTCAGTTTAACCTAAGATGTTTCTAATTCTTTTACCGAAGTCACATAAAATTCGCCGTCTTCATTTACATCAATTTCTACTGTTTGACCTGTCTTCACATTACCTTTTAATAGTTCTTCTGACAAGAAGTCTTCAACATTTTTTTGAATTGAACGACGGAGTGGACGCGCACCATACTCAAGGTCCATACCTTCATCAGAAATCTTTTCAATAGCTTTTTCAGTTAACGTAAATGAGATTTCATTATCTTTTAGACGATCTTGTAATTGCTTAATCATTAGACGAACAATCTCTTTAATGTGTTTCTCTTCTAGAGAGTGGAAGACAATTGTCTCATCAATACGGTTTAAGAACTCCGGACGGAATGCTTTCTTCAGCTCTTCCATAATCTTAGATTTCATTTCTTTATCATCTTTTTTATCGGAGTCCATTGAGAACCCAACATATTTCTGACGACGAAGTTCATGCGCACCAACGTTTGACGTCATGATTAACACTGTATTTCTAAAGTCTACTACTCGACCTTTAGAATCTGTTAAACGCCCATCCTCAAGCACTTGAAGTAAAATGTTAAATACATCAGGGTGTGCCTTCTCAATCTCATCAAGTAAAATAACGGAATATGGTTTCGTACGAACTTTTTCAGTTAATTGACCACCTTCATCATATCCAACATAGCCTGGAGGTGAACCTACAAGACGTGAAGTCGAGTGTTTCTCCATGTACTCTGACATGTCGATACGAATCATCGCATCTTCATCACCAAACATCGCTCCCGCTAACGCACGAGCTAATTCTGTCTTACCAACACCTGTTGGACCTAAGAAGATAAATGAGCCAATAGGACGTTTTGGATCTTTCAATCCAGCACGTGCACGGCGAATCGCTTTTGAAACAGCTTTAACTGCTTCATCTTGACCAATAACACGGTCATGTAACGTATCTTCTAAGTTTAATAGACGCTCTGTCTCGTCCTTAGCTAACTTAGAAACAGGTACTCCAGTCCAAGTTGATACAACATGCGTAATGTCATCAATTGTGACTTCTGAGTTTTCTTGACCTTGTTTTTCTTTCCATTGATCTTTCGTTTTTTCTAACTCGTCTTTTAACTTCTGTTCTTTATCGCGTAAAGATGCTGCTTTTTCAAACTCTTGGCTTTGTACGGCTGCATCTTTTTCTTTCTTCACTTCATCAAGTTTTTGTTCTAACTCTTTTAAGTTAGGTGGAGCTGTATAACTACGTAAACGTACTCTTGACGCCGCTTCATCAATTAAATCAATCGCTTTATCCGGTAAGAACCGATCCGTGATATAACGATCAGATAATCGTACTGCAGCATCAATAGCTTCATCAGAAATCGTAACTCTATGATGCGCCTCATAACGATCACGAAGACCTTCTAAAATACTTTTAGATTCTTCTGGTGTTGGCTCATCTACTTGAATTGGTTGGAAACGACGTTCTAATGCCGCATCTTTTTCAATATACTTACGATACTCTTCTAATGTTGTCGCTCCGATACATTGCAGGTCACCACGTGCTAAAGCTGGCTTTAAGATGTTCGATGCATCAATAGCACCTTCTGCACCACCAGCACCGATTAACGTGTGTAGCTCATCAATGAAAAGAATGATATTACGAGCTTGACGGATCTCTTCCATCACTTTTTTCAAGCGATCTTCAAATTCACCACGATATTTCGTGCCTGCTACAACCGTACCCATATCTAATGTCATAACACGTTTATCACGTAAAATTTCAGGAACCTCATTATTAACAATTTGTTGTGCTAACCCTTCAGCAATAGCTGTTTTACCGACACCAGGTTCACCAATTAAAACTGGGTTATTTTTACGACGGCGACTTAAGACCTGAATAACACGTTCAATTTCTTTACTACGACCAATTACTGGGTCAATTCCACCATCTCGTGCAACTGCCGTTAAGTCACGTGCTAAAGAGTCTAAGGTTGGCGTATGTGCATTGTTAGATTGCTTCTGACCGCCACGTTGACTTGAAGTCGATTCATTACTACCAAGCAACTGTAGAACCTGCTGACGGGCTTTATTTAAACTTACACCTAAGTTGTTAAACACACGTGCTGCTACACCTTCACCTTCTCGAATTAATCCAAGTAAGATGTGCTCAGTGCCAACGTACGAATGGCTAAGTTTACGTGCTTCATCCATTGATAATTCAATAACCTTTTTCGCACGTGGTGTATAATGAATTGTTTGAGACGTATTTTGCCCTCTTCCAATTAACTGTTCAACTTCTTGTTGTATTTGATCAGCCGTTACATTTAATGATTGTAATGCTTTGGCTGCAATTCCTTCGCCTTCTTTTACTAATCCAAGAAGAATGTGTTCAGTGCCAATATTATTGTGACCTAAACGAATTGCCTCTTCTTGTGATAGAGCTAATACTTTTTGAGCTCGTTCAGTAAATCTACCAAACATCATTGTACATGACCTCCTTCAATTATTTTTCTAGCTGTAATCTTTCTCTTATTAAATTCGCACGAAAGACATCGCGCTCATTAGGTGACAATGTTTTATTTGCATATTGCTGTAAGAAAGCAGGTTGAGTTAAGACCATTAATTCGTTCAGTATTGTCTTAGAAATATTTTTTATTAACCCTAAATCAATTCCTAATCGAAGATCAGACAAACATTTAGCCGCCTCAATCGATTGTATGATTCGGCTGTTTGCTAAAATACCATATGACCTAAAAATTCTATCCTCTAACTGTATACCCAACTGCTCCATAATCCATTCACGAGCACGGCGCTCGTTTTCAATAACTTGTTTAACTACACTCTTTAGATCTTCAACAATGTCTTCTTCTGATTTACCCAAAGTCATCTGATTGGATATTTGGTATAGCTGCCCTTGAGCTTCACTACCTTCACCATATATTCCTCGAACAACTAAGCCCAGTTTATTAATTTCAGGAATTAAATTATTGATTTGGTTTGTCATAGCTAAAGCAGGTAGATGCATCATCACAGATGCACGTAACCCTGTACCTACGTTAGTTGGACAACTGGTTAAATAACCTCGATTTTCATCAAATGCAAATTGAATCTTTTCTTCGAACCAGTCGTCAAATTCTTGTGCACGTTCTAACGCTTCACTTAACTCAAATCCAGGGTAATATAACTGAATTCTTAAGTGATCCTCTTCATTAATCATTACAGAAGCTTGCTCATTCTTAGAAATTAACGCTGCACCAGTCTCATCTTTTTCAGCTAAACTCGGACTAATAAGATGTTTTTCCACAAGAACTCTTTTTTCAACTGGCTTTAAATCACTCATTTTAACCAACTGGAACTGTTTGAAGTCTTTATAATATTGTTGGTCAAACTCTTGTTCCATATACTCTAAAACTTTAGATAATGCTTCTTTATCTCCACTTGTAGGAAATGGCACCTGTTCAAAGTTACGCGCTAATCTAATTCGACTGCTTAACACAATATCATTGTCAGTGCCTTCCGTGTTCATCCAGGGACTAATGGCGTCATTGATAAAATTTTGTAATGACATTATGCATCACCGTCCTGATCTCTTTGTAGCTCTTCTTTCAATTTACGAATTTCATCACGAACTTGTGCGGCATCTTCAAATGCCTCATCATGTATTAATTGCTGTAATTTATCTTGTAACTGTTCTAATTCTCTTTGTTTATGCAGATTACCTCCAACACGTCTCGGAATTTTTCCGACATGTTTCGTGTTGCCGCTGTGAACACGTCTAAAGATTGGATTTAAATAAGCCTCAAATGCATGGTAACAATGACTGCAACCAAATTTACCTCGTTTACGGAACTGTTGATAAGTCGTTCCACATTTATCACAAGTTAAATGGTGTTGTTTAGTGTTAACGGATTGTTGTTGGTTAAGCGTTTGATCAAAAGGAAACATGCTTGTTAACAACTGATGTATTGACATATTGTCTTTAGAAAAATTCATATAACCTTCTTGTTCAGCACACTGTTCACACAGGTGGATTTCTGTCTTTTCGCCGTTGACCACTTGAGTATAATGAACAGTTGCTTCATTCTGTTGACAACGTTGACATTTCATTGTCCACCCTCCTATTTATCATGTATTTTTAAAGTCATGAGTAATTCTCTAAAAATCTTTGCCCTTAATTGGTCACGCATGGGTAAAGGAATGGATAAAATATCTCGGTGCATAATCTTACTCATTAACCGTTGTTCACGCCCCGTAATCATCCCTTCTTCAAACAATCGTGCAATATAATCAAGGCTTGCTTGTTGTGTTAATTGATCACCTGTTAACATCAACAACTCATCTATAAGCTCTGATTTTGACTTTGGCCTAATTCGCATAATACGAATATAGCCTCCACCACCACGCTTACTTTCTACGATATATCCCTTTTCCACAGTAAATCGTGTGTTAATCACGTAATTTACCTGAGATGGTACACATTCGAAATGATCAGCAATTTCGCTTCGTTTAATCTCAATCATATCACTTTTACTGGATTGAATCACCTTTTTCAAATAAGACTCAATAATATCCGATATGTTCCGCAATCGCCCATCCCTCCCTCAAACTATTTAGTATGAGAAAAGTCAAAAACATCAATTTGACTTTGACTATCTTTGACTATACTTTTATTATACTCACATTTTATTTTGTTGCAAACCAAAAAGCTTAAAACAAAAATCAATTGTTTTTAATTTTTACCATTAAAAAAGCCTTCGTGTCCGAATAGACACAAAAGCTTATTTCTCATACACATACGTGACATGTTCTAATTTACTTACTTCATCTAAGATATCATTTCGTTCAAACTCCTGATTTTTTTCAAGTTCTATATAAATATTACGTTGATCAGAACTTTCACTTTCAATCTCTAATCGCTTTACAACTAATGAAAACTCATCAAAAACATTTAACACATTTGCGATATGAACATCTTTACTTGCGATTAAATGAATGAAATTATCCGACTTACTCTTTGTGAAAAGTTTTTCCCAAGAGTTTAAGAAAATTAAACTTAGTAAGACTACTGCAGTTACTAAAATAGCTAAGGAGTACATCCCAGCACCTATGACCAACCCAATACCTGCAACTGTCCATATCGAAGCAGCTGTCGTTAAACCTCTAATCGTCATGCCATGCACCATAATTGTACCGGCTCCCAAGAAGCCAATACCACTTATAACGTAAGAAGGGATCCTCGCTGGGTCAAAACGTACATTGTTATAAGTATCTATGAACGCTTCAAAGCCATAGATTGATAGCAACATCATTAAACATGAACCAACACCTACTAAAATATGTGTTCTAAAACCAGCTGAGTGCTTTTTTAATTCACGTTCAAAACCAATCAAACCACATAAAATCGTTGCTAGTAGTATCCGAACTAACATCACGTCAAAATCGTGACCTAAATATTGATTAATGTAATCCAAAAACCCCTCCCCCTTTCTATTTTTGTATAATTATTATATTATGCCGTCAATTAATGATTAATGTTATTAATTATACCAAACACTATTATGTAATCAAATACTTAAAAGAACCGTGATGAATTAGAAAGACATTTGTTAATCAATTTACTGATTTTAATATATAAAAAACCAAGAAGCTTTAACTTCTTGGTTTCAATTGCCCGGCAGCGTCCTACTCTCACAGGGGAAACACCCCAATTACCATCGGCGCTAGAGAGCTTAACTTCTGTGTTCGGCATGGGAACAGGTGTGACCTCTCTGCTATCGCCACCGGACTATGTAGTTGTTGGGTTAACAACCTTCAAAACTAAATACGAACTACCAAGCGTCATTTAACGTCTTTTCAAATCGAAGTTAAGTCCTCGATCGATTAGTATCCGTCAGCTCCACGTGTCACCACGCGTCCACCTCGGACCTATCAACCTCATCGTCTCTGAGGGATCTTACTTGCTCGA
>NZ_JBQQCO010000013.1:0-87180 GCF_052246295.1 Piscibacillus sp. B03
CAAAACTTTAATGCAACTATTCAAAAAGCATATGAACAGTCTTTGGAGATAAAAAAATCTATAAATAAAAGCGACGCAATATATTATGATAGTGATAAAAAAAAGACTAGAAATAAAGTAATAGATTTAAGCAGGTATAAGAGTGAGAATGTATTGATGATATCTGTTACATTATCTTCTTACTTGAACTTAGCAACTAGTTTGCATTTATTTCTGAATAGAGATGAACATTTAGATAGTTATCCGTTTGCAGTTGATTTTTTTACATTAGAGAATATTTTAGAAGAATGCTTAAAAAGAAAAGAACCAGAATTATTTATAAATTTTGTTAAAGCAAGAGTAAAAGAATATGGTAGTACTTTTTCATTGCATTCAAGTGAATTAGATTATTTTGGTTATTTTTTAAAAAATAAAAATTTTATACAAGGTGGTAATAAAGGTTTATACACTACAATCGGTTCTGGTTACTCTAGTTTTGTGATTGATGAGAGTAAGGACAATTATGAATATCCATTGAAATTCTTAAAAGATTTAATAAATTAGAAGACAATAAATCTTTTAGTATGTTATTTAGCATTAGGAATGATTAAAAAACTACTAAGAAATAAAAGTAATTGATTAGTTTATAAAGTGTATAAGTAAGGTGGTGCTTTTTTTGAAGTTTTATTTTCTTGCAAGTGTATATAATTTCGAGTTGGATAAAGTTTTAAATCGAGGAATAAATATAGTAAAAGGCATTAGGTTATCCAATAGTAAGGCTAGATTAGATAGATATGTAGATGATTTTTTCTATGAGTTAGCAGGAAAGTTAGAAGTGGATGAATTATATGATAAGCCTTTTCTGTATTATGAGGGTAATATAGAAAAAGGTGAGGTGGATTTTGATAGAGAAAACGAAAGATTAGATTTTTTAGATAGATACCTTAGACTTGCGCAATCATTTTCTAATCAACTATGGCTTACTAAGGATAATAGTGTCACAGTACAACAAGGTTTTTTATATGTTAAATGTTCAGATGGTACACCTCATTCCATAACCTCTAATATGAGGACACCACTTTTCTTTAATGCACAAGCTGAAAATGAAAAAATAACTTTCAATAATGAAGAGATAATAGAACTAACTAATAGACTTGATACATTAGACTATGAATATTTAGATAGTGGGAATGACGAAATGTCTCTTGTAGTAAACACAGCATCTAATAGAATAGAAAGGTTTAATTATTTTCTTCAATCTACTAGAACTCAAACACATTTACCTAGTAGGCTTTCAATGTACTGTACATTACTAGAGACATTATTGTCTACTGATAAAAATGAAATTACTCATAAGATTTCTGAAAGGTTGGCAAGGATATTAGGTAATACCTATAAAGAACGTAATGAGATTTTTTCCTTCGTAAAAAATGCTTATTTAGTAAGGTCATCTTTTGTCCATGGTGATAAGTTACCTAAAAAATATAGAAATATAGAAAAACTTAAAGAAATGTCTATTTGTTTTGATAATTATTTAAGGTCCTTATTTATTTTTATTCTAAGCGATGAAAAGGTAAATCAATTATATAAAGATGACAATAACGAAACATTAAATGAATTTTTTAAAGAAATAGTATTGAAATAAACATATTAACAAATTAATTTACAGTTTAATAGAAGTGTTGAATTTTTTCATCAGAAGTATAAAGGAGGTAAAACTTTGAATTTTTATAATATGCCTGCTGAATATAATTCTTCTTTGCTTAAAAATTCCGAATCGAATAGCATGAAATTTCCTTGTGTAATATTGATTTCTGATAGATGGGATGATTATGGTTATAAGACAATGTTTCATCTTAAATATATAGATGAAAATATAGATGAATTTGACTTAGGTAGCATTAAGATTCTAAAGAAAAATACAAAGGAAACAGTAATCCCTAATTCCTTTACATCACTAACAGATAACTATTATTCATTAGGTCAAGATTTGGAGTATTATAAAAAAGTTTATAAATTACGTAACTATGAAGATATATTAGTTGGATTAAGAGATATTGTATATGATGAAAGTCTTGCTAATAAAATCGAAGAAAACAATGCATTCTATACATCATTATTAAGAAATAGCGAGGCAAGAGAGGCATTAAATAAAGGAAGAAAAATTTTTAATAAAGATATTGAAATAAAGAATATATTAAAGTTTAACTTCACGGCTAATCTTAAGGGGGCAAACTTAGCACACGAACTTGAATTTGATTTTACAGATGAAGAATACTTACCTAATAGAATAAACTTACTTATTGGTAAAAACGGAACTGGAAAAACTCAAATTTTAGCCAAGATAGCCAATTCACTAAGTGGAATGAAAATGAAAAAACAAGGCACTTTTAAACCTGAAAAACCAAGTTTTAGTAGAGTGATTGCAATATCATATAGTGCATTTGATGTTTTTGAGAAGCCGAAATCTACTGGGGCAGTTTCTTATAAATATTGTGGATTAAGAAATGAAAATAATCAATTAAACTCAGAATTACATAAGAAAATTAAAAGGTCTATTAATAAAATAGAGGACAGAGGTTTGTTAGATAAGTGGAAAAGTATAATTTGTAATGTAATAGAAATTGAAGATATTAACGAAGTTTTCGGTGACTTAGACAATGTTGATAGTTATAAAAATTTAGATAATATTGTTACTAATAAAAAAATAAATTATTTCATTAATTTGAATAATTTGGTAGATACTAAATTAAGTTCTGGTCAAAACTTCATTTTAGCAACATTAACTGACGTAATCGCTAATATTACCTCAAATTCTCTTGTGTTATTTGATGAACCTGAATCTTACTTGCATCCCAATGCCATAACCAAGTTGATTAATGCATTGCAAGAATTGTTAACGGAATTTGACTCATACGCTATTTTAGCTACCCATTCCCCAATAATTTTACAAAGTGTCCCTTCTAAATACGTAAATATTATTGAGAAAATAAATAATAATCCATATATATATAAACCTCAGATTGAATGCTTTGGTGAAAACTTAACTACAATTACAAATGATATCTTTGGAATACAAGATTCAGATATTAACTATAAAAAAACATTAATTGATATGATAAACAGAGGATTAAATTATGATGATATTATTAATTCTTTTAACGGCAAATTAAGTTTAAATGCAAAAATACTAATTAAAAATATTCTTGCTGATATGGAGTAATAAATTATGAAGAACTTTTATCATTTAACAGATTCTCCAAAAACATGGTTTGAAGATATAGCAAATATAAAAAGAGGAGAAAATAAGACTATACTTGAAAGTATAAAGGATAAAGTGTTTCAACAGTACGATAACTATTGGCAAAGTAAATCCAATTTAGAAACACTTATTTCAACCTCCTTTTCTGACAAAGAAAGAGAAGCTTTATTGCATTGCTATGACAATCAGACTCAAAAATTGGAAGAGTTAAAACTAAAAATCAGACAAACTCAACCAATTGAGTTCAGTTCTACATGTCAATATTGTGGTATTAATTACCCTAATACATTTGACCATTATATACCTAAAGAAATTTTTCCAGAATTAAGTGTGCTACATTATAATCTTATTCCTTGTTGTTCTGAATGTAATAGTAATAAGGGCAGTAAATGGATAAGTAACAATGATGAAAGGCGATTTCTACAATTATATTTTGATAAGTTACCCACTGATAGACAATATCTATTTACAGAGATAAAATTTGATGATGGTATACCAAATGCAAAATTTTATATTAGGAATGAATATGGGGTAAAAGAAGATTTATTTAATATTATTGAATCGCATTTTAAAGAATTAAACTTGAGGTCTAGATACGCCCTTAAATCCAATGAAGTTATTTCAGAAATTAAAGGTAGAACATTGACATATATTATGAAAGATATTGATGCACCAATAGAAAATATAATTGAATCAGAAATTTTTGCATTAAGGAACCAATATGGTATGAATTATTGGAAGGCATCTTTATATGAAGGGCTATTATATAATGAATTTATAGAGACTTTAAGGCTATATGCAATACAGGAGATGTTTTAAGAACATTATTTTTTATATCAACACCACTACATCTCAATTTTATCTACCACCTATTAACCTCACATGTGGAGTTGGTTGCGGAGATTGAATTGAAAGAAGAGAAATAATTTGAAATAAGTAGTTCAGTTTTGGATAAATAAGATCCTTAGTTGAACTACTTTTTTGTTTGGAAGGATTTCATGGTTATAAATTATGGCTAGTTAATTCCTAAACACCCTTTCCACCTCTATCTCTAGACCTTCAAAAATGAACGAGTTTGCTGTCTCATTAATTTTATAAGTTTTATAACGTTTTATATTTTGGCTTTGAAATTGATACACCATAATCTCTTTATTATCTGGGTTCACAATCCAGTATTCTTCCACTCCACACGTCATATAGAGATCCAGTTTTAAAATTAATCCTGCTTCTGAGTACTTCTCAAAAGCACCTCAACTACTAATTTTGGAGTTCCTCTATAATAATCATCCTCCGTTAGCTGATCCTCGAGATCACAAATAACTAGCAAATCAGGTTGAACCATATTTCTTTCATTCGTTGAAGGTCTAATTAGTTCAATGTCAAATGGCGCTACAAAGGGGGTACAACTAGTACCTTCCAAATATGTAGAGAACATAGTAATTAATTTTGTAACAGCATACTGGTGAGAAGTTTTTGAAGATGCTTGTAGATAAATTTCACCAGAAATATACTCAACTCGTTTATCGGTTGTGTCTCGAAACCTCAAAAACTCCTCATAACTTGCTTTATGGCCCTAACCAAATATGCGCAAGTTTTCACGGACCCCTTCAAGACTCACACGTCCTCGATGGTTAGTAGTTAACCTTGCAATTTCGATACCTTCTTGTGTAATTATGATGTCCTTTGCTGAAGCTAATACTAGATATTTTTCTAAGTTATGTTTTAACTCAATGGTG
The DNA here is from genome assembly GCF_052246295.1 of Piscibacillus sp. B03. NCBI lineage: Bacteria > Bacillati > Bacillota > Bacilli > Caryophanales > Bacillaceae > Piscibacillus > Piscibacillus sp. B03. The sequence continues at coordinate 4,978 of NZ_JBQQCO010000013.1, forward strand.
CTAACATTCATAATAAACACCTCATTTAGAGTAATTAACTTTATTATACAAAGTTTTTGGAAAACCGACCATATTAACAACACTTGAAATGCTTATATAAATAAAATATGGTTGAACTAATAGATGTAGTTAGGAGGACAGTATATGAAGTTATCAGATTTCGAGGATCAAATAGATGAAATTATTCTAGAGCGTGGTTACAAGTATTTCATAGATGATAAAGTAGAGAATTTGGATGAGGTTGAAGAGAATCATTTTATGGCCTTAGTGCCAGGTACAGAAATCTACTTAGTACATGTTAAGTTTGCGGACGATCAGGATAAAATTATTAAATTAAAATGCGATTGTCCTTATGATGTAGGGAAATATTGCAAGCATCAAGTGGCGGTTCTTTATGCACTTGAGAAAAAATTGCTAGGTGGTAAAATCAAAAAGAAGAAAAGCTTAGAGGATTTATTACCTTGCCTAAGTAAAGAAGAACTCATTGAACTCATATTAAAAATAAGTTTTGAACATGAAGATGTAGAAAGAAAACTATTGTTTCAACTATCTCCATCCGAAGATGAACTTGAAAATAGCAAAAGGTTAATAAGCCAGTATATTGGTGAAGCAGAGGAATTTGACGGATTTATTCCTTGGAATCGAATGGATGACGCATTAACTGGTGTTGAGATGGTTTTAGAGAGGGCTTATGGAAAATTGCAGCGTAACGATGAAGAGACAGCAGTCAGGCTAAGCTTATTGGCTATCCCAGCTATAGTAGACATGCTAGATTTTGCTGATGATTCGGGTGGGTTTGTCATGCCAGTTATAGAAGAGGCCTTTACGATCATTGACACTGCTCTAGAAAAAGGTATTAATCGCTTTAAATTAGAGACTAAAGAAGAATTGTATTATGTACTGATGAATGAAGCTTTCAATGAACGATATGATGGCTGGCCTGAATGGAGAGTACAGTTGATGAATAGTTGTATCATTTTTTGCGATTACGATCCACTTAGAGAGCAATTAGAAAAACAAGTTAAACATTTTATAGATAAGTATTCTAAAGACTCGATGAACGATTATGAAGTCTCAAAGCTGAAAGAAATCCAGTTTAAACTAATCCAACGCTACGATGGTGAGAGTCAAGCGCTTGATTTCATTCATCATAATGTCGACACACCTGATTTCCGAGAGAAAGCTATTCGTCACCACCTAGAAAATAGCGCTTATGAGAAGGTGATCGAACTTTGCGATAACGGGATTGAACGGGATTCAAAGTATGCAGGGCTGGTTTCAAAGTGGAAAGAATTTAAACTTCAAGCTTACGAAGAACTGGGTAATCTTAATAAGCAAAAGGAACTGACTAAAGATTTATTATTGACTAATCGTGACTATAGTTACTATGAAAAATTGAAAGGCCATTACTCGTCAGACGAATGGCCAAACGTATTGTCAGAGATCTTAGTTAAACTTGAAAATACGAGTCATTTTTTATCAAATATTTATACTAAAATACTCATTGAGGAAAAGATGTTTAAAGAGTTATTGGAGTACTGCCAAAAAGAACCTAAACTTATCAACTATTATCACCAGCACCTAATAGATGATTACCCAGGCGAAGTAAAAAACTTGTTCAGAAGCCATATATTCACCCTATCTGAAGATTCTGGTACTAGAGAACACTACCGAAAAATCTGCAGAGAAATTCAAGAATATAAGCAAGTCTTTGGGTATGAAGAAGCCAACAAACTCATTAACGAGTTAAGAGAGCTATATTATAAACGTCCGGCATTTATGGATGAGTTGGATAAGATTTAGCCCCTGACAAGTAATGAGGAGGAACATAATTGAGTATCGAACAAACATTATATCAATCAGCAAAAGATTTAATTAGAAAAAGGTACCCTACTGGATGGGGAGGTGCTGCAGCCATGTGCACTGAGAATGGAGAAGTCTTGACCAGTGTAGCTCCAGAAGTCATTAATGCGTCAACGGAGTTGTGTATTGAAACAGGCGCTATATTGGAAGCGCATAAACATAAAACAAGAATTACTCATTCACTCTGTTTAGTAAGGGATCATGAAAACGATGAGTTCAAAGTGTTAACTCCATGTGGGGTGTGTCAGGAGAGGTTAATGTATTGGGGGAATGGTGTAAAGGTTGCCGTATCAATGAATGAACAACCATTATTATTCAAGACACTGACAGAAGTACAGCCTTACCATTGGTCTCAGGCGTATAGTGATGAAGAATTGTTCGACTAATAAAATCTATCTAAAGCGAGAGCATTTTCCGATAAGGGATTTGCTCTTTTTTGTAGTCAACCAAACTACCTTCATTTATTCTTAATCACCACACCTAAAAATCACAAAAAACATTCATGCTCTCTTGCTAATTATTCAGGTTTAGTTATGAGAAACTAAAGGAATTGTAGTAGCATCTTTTTTAAAAGCATATGGTTGGTAAGGAGTAACCCATAGAATTTAAGGGTAAACGTTAAAAGTGTAATAATAACCATTGGAGGTACGCGATGAGATTTGCTGGTGTAGCCTTAGTGATGCTAGCTGCTATATGTTGGGGTATAACTGGAGGAATTGCTGATATTTTAATGAACAAGGCCGGGATCCACTTGTCATTTCATTTTATCAGGGGGCTGTTGGCCTTTTAACATTTTTCATATGGTTTCTGTTTCGCTTTAAACAAAATTGGGCCCACTCTAAGCAGTTATACTTGTGGTCTATTTTGGCAGGATTAGGTGTAGCGGGTAACTTCACACTATACTTCATAGGTATTCAGTCTTCAAGCGTAGCTGTGGCAGCCACTCTCATGTACACTGCACCTGTCATCGTTCGTTTAGTCTCCTTCCTATTTCGAATAGAACGATCGACTTGGTTTAAATGGTGTTGTATTGTGGGGGTGATTTTGGGGATTATTCTACTGACAGGTGCCTACAACACTGAATCCATTTCAGTTAGCTTTCTAGGAGTAGCTGCAGGTATTGGTGCAGGTGTTTCCTATGCTGTATTTATATTCGGCTTTAAAAACGCTTCTTCTATAGGAAAAACACAGCCATCGTTACTCATTGCTTTTGTGACATTTTGTCTGATCCTCTTTGGATTTTCGGACACAGGTGAGGCAGCTGCTGTGTTGTCATCCAGTGATCTTGGTTGGTTTATTCTAATCGGAATTATAGGTTCAGGATTATCGTTTATCTTGTATATGATTGGGATTCGCCGAACGACGCCGACAACAGCGTCGATGGTAGCGATGGTCGAGCCGGTGACAGCTTCATTATTTGGTGTTCTCATTCTCGGAGATCATTTGTCCATTATTCAACTTCTGGGAATGGCACTCATTTTAGTGACAATCACCGTGCTTAGTGTTAAACAGTCGGATTAAGCATGAATTTAAAAAAAGATTGACTATGAAGTCCGACGACGCGTCTCATGTACCCCATTTATCGACCCCTAAATCTAAGATATCGACCCTTTTTTCAAATATATCGACCACGAAATTTGTCGACGCGGTAAAAATAGCCTTTTTATCGACCCCTAAATTGAATATATCTAACCCTTTCACAAAAATATCTACCCCGAATTTTGTCGACGAAGTAAAAAAAGCGAATTTATCTACCCCTAAAACAGATTTATCTAACCTTTCTAGACAAAAAACAGCCCCTCCATCGTTGGAGGGGCTGTCAATTATTCCTTTTTCTCTTCCTCGATTGGTAAAAACTCAAAAATCTCACCTGACTCTACGGAATGAACGAGTCGTTCTAGCCAGTGACAGTACTTACGGTAATCTTCAAGCTGTTGCAAATCCTTCTCAGCTTTTACTTTCAAGTCTTCGTCAACAGTTTCATCATTCAAAATCTCATTCAGCATGTCTTCAGCATGATCAATCGCTGCTAGGTTGATTTTTGCTTCGCGTTCCCACTTATCGCCAAAGAAATGGGAGAAGTATTGAAAGAAATTTTTCTCTGCAATAAATAAATCCTTGCGCGAGCCTTTCTTCCAAACCTTTTTTACAATATTGATCTCTTGTAACTTACGGACAGCCGTGCTCATACTCGGCTTACTCATACCAAGGTCATCTTTCATATCATCAAGCGTTAAAGGGTCATGTTTAAAATACATCGTTGCATATAACCTTCCAATAGATGGGGTCACACCATAAAGGTCCATTGTTTCTGCAATTGAGTCTATGACGGCACTTTCAGCTTCTTCAAGCAATTCTTCTGCTTTTTGCTGTTTATTTTCTTTCACGATTAACCCTCTTTTCTTACTTTATCTACATTAATTTTAACATTTTGTTAGTTAAATTTATATTTAACTTCTTTAACTCTTACTATAACTCATCTTGGCAAATTGTCAAAAAAATACTTAATTATAGGTCGTAGCTTTACAAAGGTTCATACCTGTGTTAAATTAAAATTGTTAAATACGTTAAAAAATAATTTAATAAAATTAATATAGGAGGAATTCCTCATGAAACAAATGTACATTAACGGGACATGGACGGACGCCCGTTCTGGAAGCACGAGGGAGATTATTAATCCATTTAATCAAGAAGTTATCGCGACAGTAGCTGACGGAAACGAAGAGGATGCAAAAGAAGCGATTGCCGCAGCTCGTAAGGCGTTTGATCATAGTGATTGGAGCAAAACGCCTGCAGCTGAACGTGGCAATAAAGTGCTTCAAATTGCCCAACTCATTGAACGTGATAAAGAAGAATTAGCCAAACTTGAATCACTTGATACTGGTAAAACAATCGAAGAAAGTCGTGCAGACATGGACGATATCGCGGGGGTTTTCAGATACTTTGCAGGTCTTGCCGATAAAGATGGTGGAGAAGTCATTGATTCACCTATTCCAGACAGTCAAAGCAAGGTCGTTCGTGAACCAGTTGGTGTATGTGGTCAAATTACACCATGGAACTACCCATTACTACAAGCTGCTTGGAAAATTGCTCCGGCTCTAGCAACAGGTAACACGATCGTGATGAAGCCAAGTGAAATCACACCATTAACGACCATTAAAGTCACAGAGTTAATGGAAGAAGTCGGATTTCCAGATGGTGTTGTGAACCTCGTTCTAGGCGAAGGCGCAACAGTTGGTAACGAATTAGCGGTTAGTAACGATGTTGACCTCATCTCTTTCACAGGCGGCATTGACACAGGTAAGAAAATCATGCAAAACGCAAGCGGCAACGTGAAGAAGATCGCTCTTGAATTAGGCGGTAAAAATCCAAATATCGTCTTTGCAGATGCAGATTTTGAAACAGCGGTCGACCAAGCATTAAACGCGGTTTTCTTCCATGCTGGTCAAGTATGTTCAGCGGGCGCGCGTCTACTGGTTGAAGATTCAATTCATGATGAATTCGTTGAAGCGCTAGTTGAACGTACAAAACGCATTAAATTAGGAAACGGTTTTGACGAAGACACGCAGTCAGGTCCATTAATTTCGGCCGAACATCGCGCAAAAGTAGAAGAGTACGTTGAGATCGGCAAGAAAGAAGGCGCAAAAGTCTTAGTAGGCGGTGCTCGCCCAGAAGATCCAGAACTACAAGACGGCTTTTTCTACTTACCAACAATCATGACCAATTGCACATCAGAAATGAGAATTGTTCAAGAGGAAGTTTTTGGCCCAGTTTTAACAGTTGAGCGTTTCAAAGACGAAGATGAAGCCGTCAAACTTGCGAATGACACGATTTATGGTCTTGCAGGCGCTGTGTTCACTACGGATATCGATAAAGCAGAACGCGTGTCAGCACAACTACGCATGGGTACCGTTTGGATTAACGACTTCCACCCATACTTTGCGCAAGCACCATGGGGTGGCTATAAACAATCAGGTATTGGCCGTGAATTAGGTAAAACAGGCCTAGAAGAGTATACCGAAACGAAGCACATCTTTAGAAATTTAAAACCAGAACCAATTCATTGGTTTAAATAATTCATAAATCCAGAGGGTGACACTCTCTCACCCTCTCATCACATCAAGGAGGTACGAAACATGGCAGAAAAATTCGATTATGTCATCATCGGTGGTGGAAGTGCGGGCTCCGTACTAGGCAACCGTTTAAGTGAAGATAAAAATAATAACGTATTAATTTTAGAAGCAGGACGTAGCGACTACTCATGGGATCTACTCATCCAAATGCCAGCCGCACTCCCATTCCCAGCTGGTAAAAGTTTATACGACTGGAAGTATGAGTCAGACCCTGAACCACATATGAACGGGCGTCGCATTAAGCACGCTCGCGGAAAAGTACTTGGTGGTTCAAGCTCAATCAATGGGATGATCTATCAACGCGGTAACCCTAAGGACTACGAACGTTGGGGTTCAGATGAAGGCATGGAGACTTGGAACTTTGCCCACGTGCTACCATACTTCAAACGTTTAGAAAGTGCATTAGCAGCAGACCCGAATGACCCTTATCGCGGTCACGATGGTCCAGTCAAATTAGAACGCGGGCCTGCGAAAAACGAATTATTCCAAGCCTTCTTCAGTGCAGCAGAAGAAGCGGGATACAACCGTACCGAAGACGTCAACGGCTACCGTCAAGAAGGCTTCGCACCATTCGATAAGCACGTATACAAAGGCCAACGTTACTCGGCTTCACGCGCTTATTTAGACCCAATAAAAAGCCGTCCGAACTTAACGATTCGAACACGCGCCTTTGTGACGAACATTGATATTAAAGGCAACAAAGCTGAAGGTGTGACGTATAAACGTAATGGCAAAATGCATCACGTACAAGCAGGCGAAGTCATCCTTGCAGGCGGTGCGATCAACACGCCACAACTACTACAACTATCAGGTGTGGGCGATGCGGATCACTTACGTTCAGTTGGCGTTGAGCCAAAAGTGGATCTTCCAGGTGTCGGTGAAAACTTACAAGACCACCTAGAAGCATATATCCAGTATTCTTGTCCAAAACCAGTCTCGGAACAACCGAACCTGAACAAGGCAAAAATGCCATTCATCGGTTTACAGTGGCTTTTAGGACGCAAAGGACCAGCAGCCACGAACCACTTCGAAGGCGGAGGATTTATCCGCTCAAACGAAGATGTAGAATATCCGAACCTAATGTATCACTTCTTGCCAGTAGCGGTACGTTACGACGGGCAAAAAGCAGATACAAAACACGGCTTCCAAGTACACGTTGGACCAATGTATTCAGATGCACGCGGCTCACTTAAGATCCGTTCAAACGATCCAACAGAGCACCCAAGCATGGTTTATAACTATCTATCAACTGAACAAGACCGCCGCGAGTGGATCGAAGCTGTCAGAATCACAAGAGAAATCATGGCACAACCAGCGATCGCACCATATAACTCAGGAGAAATCTCACCTGGACCATCTGTACAAACAGATGAAGAAATCTTAGAATGGGTCAAAAACGATGCCGAAACAGCCCTACACCCATCTTGCACAGCCAAAATGGGACCAGAATCAGACCCAATGGCCGTTGTCGATCCGAACACCATGAAAGTACATGGACTAGACAACCTAAGAGTCGCTGACGCATCAGCTATGCCATACGTCACAAACGGTAACATCCACGCACCCGTTTTAATGTTAGCAGAAAAAGCAGCAGACTTAATCTTAGAAAAAGAACCATTAGAACCAGAATATATCGACTACTACCGCCACGGAGTCGACCCAGCAGAAGCAGGCGTCGTTAAGAACTAACTTTTTAATCCAAATGTAATACCCCCTTTAATATAAAAAATGAGCATCGATTAGCTTTCGCTAGTCGATGCTCATTTCCTTATGTGACGTGATTGTCCGCCTCGCCCTTTTCAGGATTTATCGTTCAGTTTCTAAAATATATCAGTCACTTTTTGAGATTTTATCGGTCACTTTTCGGAATATATCGTTCATTTTTTGGATTTTATCAATCACTTTTCATAAAATATCGGTCACTTTTTGGAATTTATCGGTCACTTTCTAATTCAAAGAAAACTATTAAATATGTACCCTCAAACACTAGCCAGTTGAAACGGCTCGCTATTCCATCCCCCTCTTAAGTATAGTCCCTTATACAAGAGAAGAATCTATATACCCTGCGTATATAATTAATCAAGCATTCCCATAAGAAGGAGAAATGTCCTAATTTGTTGAAAATAAGAATAAAGCCTAATTACTCATCAGCAGTTTACTTTGGCTACCATCAGTCTATGCTATTTTATTTCTAAAAGGAATTAAGCAAGCTCAAATCTTATCTTGTAGAGTAGGAGCTATAGAATTGGAGAGATTACATGATCGCATATTTCATAATGGCAATCATGCTTGTAACGATTGTTATTGTGTTAATTCGAATGATTAAGAAAAAATGGAAGCCATCTAATAACGACGATTCGTCACAGGACAATACCGAAATTAGTTATACACCTTATGACGATATCATAATGGGAACAAAACCTGATGAGAAAAGGGATGCTCCTATTAAAAAGAACGACAATCATATAGATTATGTTGAAAAAGACGATACGGATACTAAAAGTAACAGCAATAATTATTAGTGGTTTCATTTAAAGGGATGTTCTCGGTTGAGATATAAAGTAGTAATAAATACAACCATTTCAAATATTGAAGTACCAGAGTTAAGAGAGCTTGTTGGATGGGAAAGGCGTGAGAGAGATTACCCGAAATTATTCGAACGTTGTAATTTTTGGGCAGGTGTAAGAAACGAGGATCAAAAACTTATAGGCTTTGGTTATGTGTGTGGAATGGGATTAGAACATGGTTACTTGGAAGACATAATCATTCATCCTGATTATCAAGGGCAAGGGATTGGAATTGATCTGGTTAAAGAATTATTAAAGGAATCCAGGCGTTATGGACTAGACATCGTAACAGTGACATATGAAGAGAGTAAAACTAGTTTCTATGAAAAATGCGGTTTTACAACTGGATGTGGAGCAGTTTGGAGAGCTTGATTTTATATAAATAGTATAAAAAGCTATATTAAGGAGGGTATAATGACGAGCGATTTCTATTGTGATGAAGTTTTAAGTGGTAAAACGCAAGTAGATAAGGTATTGGAGACGGATAATGTATTGGCTTTTTATCATACTCGACCTTATTACCCAGTACATATTGTAGCAATTCCAAAGAAACATATTTCTTCACTGATTGCATTGGAAGACAGTGATAACGAACTATTATTAGAACTATTAGGTGTAATCAAACAGGTTGCAACGATGGTTACTGAAGAAAATGGAGCTAGTAGAGTTATTACAAATATAGGGGAATATCAGGATTCAAAACATCTACATTGGCACATCGTATCAGGTAAACCTTTGAAATAGTTGAACTAATTACGGCCAATTATTGAGAAACGGGTAATATGAGGACGTTATAATAAACAGAAAGGATTTATTCTGATGAAACAAATAATTGCTCTAGGCGGTGGTGGATTTTCTATGGAACCGGACAACCCGTTGTTAGATTTATATATACTTAATCAATCAGATAAAATGACCCCTAAGATTTGCTTCATACCGACAGCAAGTGGAGATTCAGAGAACTACATATCAAGGTTTTATAACTTTTTCGAAAAACAGAATTGTATACCTTCCCACCTCTCATTATTTAAACCACCAACTAGAGACTTAGAAGATTTTTTATTAGAGAAAGACATAATTTATGTAGGCGGTGGAAACACCAAAAATTTACTTGTTCTTTGGAAAGAGTGGGGATTAGATAGACTTCTTAATAAGGCTTGGGAACAAGGGATAATATTAGCAGGAATCAGTGCTGGTTCAATTTGTTGGTTTGAAGAAGGTGTTACTGATTCATTTGGTGACGGACTTGAACCATTAAAGGGTTTAGGATTACTAAAAGGAAGTAATTGTCCTCATTATGATGGAGAAACGAAGAGAAGACCCGCTTATCAGAAACTTGTTGCTGAGGGTAAAATAAAGTCAGGTCTTGCCACTGATGATGGTGTTGCTCTTCATTATATTGATCAAGAAATAAATAACATAGTCACTTCAAGACCTTATGCCAAAGCTTATAAAGTATACTATGATAACACAGTAAAAGAAATTGAATTAGAGACGAAATATTTAGGCTTGTAGAAGTAATTATAGAGCTTATATAAAAAGAACTCTTATTAAAAACAAGGAGCAACTATATGCTGAAAAAATTAAGTAGCTCGATTTATTATTTACCTAATCAAGATGAAAATGAACGACCAACTTTAGGTCTGGTTTGTGGGGATGATTATAGTCTAGTGATCGATGCTGGGAATTCAGTTGAACATGCTAGAGATTTTATAAATCAAATAGAAAAATTACATGTCCCACCTATAAAATATTTGGTGATTACGCATGCACATTGGGACCATTTTTTAGGCATGAATGAGTTTGATGCCACTATTATTGGTAATACTCTCACCAATCAACTTATTCGTGATTGGGGTGAATCACTTAAGTTGAATATCCCTGACATTAGTTTTGAAAAATCACTAACTGTTGACGTAGGAAATAAAATTTGCCAAATAGAAAGGGTAAGAAGTACACATACCGATGACTCTACTGTTGTGTTTGTCCCTGATGAGAAGGTTTTATTCTTAGGAGATAGTGCGTATGGAAGAACAAGAAAATCTTTATTCCATTATGATCAAGATATGCTGTTACCTATGATAGAAGATATAAAAAAATATGACGCTGATTATTTTCTTCTTGGCCATGAATCTATTTGTGATTTAAAAGAAATGAATACTTATTGGGATGAACTCAGTTTAGCTAATCAAGCAACACAATCTGAATCAATTGAAAGTGCCCTAGAACAATTTAAAACTAATCATTATAGGGAGCCGAACGAAAACGAGCTTTTCTTTATTAAAGCTTTTGTGAATGATCATATGTTGAAGTCACAATAGGAAACACCACCTGAGGTGATCCCTTTTAATGTTACCATTAAAAACTCTTGTGTTTATTATCTATGAGTTTTATCACTTATAAGTTAATATATTTTTATAACTAGTTAAAGAATTAAATATCTTTTCTAATTCCATAACCCTTTCTTCATGAGGTATTTCTTTGTTAACGTAATCTATTCTATAATATATATCTTGATTATAAACAAAGTAAATGATGGAACGATCTTTTTCCTTTACATAATACACCTTGTTTTCAATGTTTTTGTTCTTAGTTGAATCGTAATTTTTATGGGGGAAGTTCCCAAAGACTAATTCTATTCTTTCATTTGGATTTCCTTTATTGTCTAATCTTAAATCACTATCAATTTTACCTTCCTTTTCGTAATAATTTATGCCACTTGTTATAAATTCTTGATGGATTCCATTAAAAGGGAGGTACTCAGGCATTTTTACTGTAAAAGGAAGAGCATCTAGAGTTAACTTTGTTGCTGGGACAATGTGTTTGACTTCACCATACTTTACTAAGTAATCTAGGTTTATTTTAGAATCATTTTCTGCTAAAACATTATGAAAAGGTATTAATGTGAATGTAAGTATTAATAAAGGTATTAATCGTTTCATTAAAGGCTCCCCTTTCTCATTTGTTAATATTTTGCCCTTTACTCAAAAAAATATTATGAAGCTCTTTTAAAAGTTTTCTTAAACTAATGGAGCGTTAGTTATAATAGGAAAGAGCACTTTCTGTTTCTGAAAATGATATTGCTTTTTTGTTGTAGAAATTACATTAATTTTGCACGTGGTTTAGCAGGACTTAAATACTATTTGGGTTGCTTTTTTCTGAATAAGAAATACAAATGAACAATGATATAACAATAAAAAATGAGCATTAAATTGCTATGCAATTCAATACTCATTTTTTAATGATTTTTATGATTTGTATCCAAAAACTGAACTACTTAATATTTGAGAGAATAGCTTCATATTCTATTACTCTTGTACCCACTCATCAATTAGATCTTGGTTCTCTTCAACCCATTCTCTTGCGCCTTCGATTGGCTCGTCTGCATTTTCAACATAGTTGATTAATTCACCAATCTGTTCGTCATCCATCTTCCAGTTTTTGAAGTATTCGCTTACGTTAGGGTATTCATCAGCGAAATCTGTGCGTGTCGCATGGTGAATCTTCTCAACGCCACCATAGATGTTTTCTGGATCTTCAAGGAACTTCAGGTCATATTCTGAGAAAATCCAGTGTGGTGTCCATAGTGGTGCTACGATTGGCTCTTCATTTGCAACAGCTTCACCAATTTGAGTTAACATCGCGGGTTCAGAACTTGGTAATAATTCAAATTCTAGATTATACTCTTCAATAAGATCTTCTGTTACTTCCATTGTACCTGCACCAGGGTCGAACCCTACGATTTCACCGTTAAATAAATCTTTATGTTCATTTAAGTCTTCGATGCTGTCAACTTCTTCAACATATTCTGGAACAACTAGTCCTACTTTCGCATTGTCAAACCAAGTTGCATCTGAGAAATTAACGGTATCTTGGTACTCTTCTAGATAGTTCGCATCCTGAACAGGTAGCCATACTTCAAGGCTCACATCAAGATCGCCACTTTCAAGGGCCTTCATCATCGTACCCATGTCTAAAACGCTTAATTTCACGTTATAACCCTTTTCTTCAAGGATGACTTTCCACATATTCGTGACGGCAATGTTTTCTGCCCAGTTAATTTGACCAATAGAGATTTCTTCTTCATTTACGTCAGTATTAGACTCTTGCTCTGTCTGTTCATTGTTTTCTTCACTGTTAGCTTCTTCATCATTGCCACCGCATGCTGCTAGGACAGCAACAACTAACAAGACTAAGCCTAAACTAAGTACTTTTTTCCAATTACTCATGATTTCAAAAACTCCCCTTTATTGATTTTTATTAAAACACTTCAAAACATTTAATTTGTTAAGAAATATTTTAACGAATGCACCAAACAAAAACTCATCCCACAATGAGATAAGCCATTGATCCATATAATAGGTAGAATCAGCTACCGTTCTATAGAATACCTGATGACTTAAAAACTCCTGATGTTCTATAGACTTTTATGTTTAAAAACTAAAACTGAGCAATCCGCCACTTGTTGATTATAGTATTATTTGGCCTATGAAACAACATCAGAAGATTTGAAATCAGATATGGCGCTAGCTAAGAACGTTTGTTAAATATTTTTTAAACGTTCTTTATATATTTTATGTTAACGTACTGAGATATAATGTCAAGGGTAATGGGGGAATCAAATTATAGCTTGCTAGATTCAAATAAATATCAAACTGTCTGAAAATTATGTTAAGGTTAATTAAAGTACAGAAAATGGAAAAATAATCTGTAAGGAGCTGAATATCATTAATAAGTTTATACTAATACTTTTCTTGGCTAGTCTGATATGGTTAGTGGTGGGATGCACATCAGAAGAATCAGAGATTCAAATACCTGACAATATTCCTGATTTTGTTGAAACGAGTGATTTTGACAAAATAGATTGGGAGAACAAGGCTGAAACATTCAATGGCAATATTATTGGAAACGAAAATAAATCGGGTATTATTGGTGCTGACATGCCCAGTGTAAATCAAAATCAAAAATGGATGTGGCATCTTTGGGGAATTGAAGAGCCTAGGTCAGTTAAATTAACCGTGATTGGTTTTCATAAGGAAACTGAAGAAGTTCACCAAATTCTCACTACTGGATGGACGCTAGGACTTGGAGGCGAAAACAATGGGGCAGACGCACACATACCTTCATCTGTCAGTTTGCCAAAAGTAGGAGAGTGGGCAGTGTTGCTTTACACAGGGGAGAGAGTTGAAGAACATACATCAACTTAAAGCACCAAGTCATATTTCTCCTTGGTATAACAGAAAAGTTGAAAAGCATCGTAAATACATGGATGCTTATTTAGATTGTGGTGTTAAGATTAAAAATGATCATAAAATTATCCAATTCATTGAGGAGCACCTTCACTTGATGAAACAACGCCCAAACTTGTTTCAACATGATGATTTTCATCTTAGCAATCTCATTGTTAAGGAAAAGCAGTTAGCCGGGGTCATAGATTTCGAGAGATATGATTGGGGCGATCCCATCCATGAGTTCCTTAAAATCGGAATCTTTATCAGACAAATTAGCACCCCGTTTTCTATCGGCCAAATAAAAGGTTATTTTGATCATCAAGATCCCGATGAACATTTCTGGAGACTCTATTCACTATACCTAGCCATGTGCGTGTTCTCATCTGTCGTATGGACTTCGAGAGCCACTCCTAATGATATGGATAACATGTTAGCAAAAATAAATACGTTTTTAGAAGATCACGATTATTTCGATCGAGTAAAACCTAAATGGTACAAATCGCACTAATCCCACAACATAAAGTTCATGACCTCAAGTGTCTTTTGTTTACAACTAGGACATTTAAGTTGATTGATGTTGTCTTCTAAATTCTTAATAACCTTTCCTTGCCCTTTACATTGACTGCAATTTTTGTTGGTAGTAAAAACTTGCCCGTCACCATATTTAATTTCCATGATCGGGCGACTGTATAAGATGTGGCACTTCTCACAGGAAATCAATTGGTACTCGTAATCAATGTTATGTATAGGTTCATGACCAATGACACTCTTGACTTGTTTACGCGTTTTAGGATGGAGGATCGTAAACTCATGATCATAGAATGGAGATGGATCTCCACCGATTCCTAATAAAAATTCACTTGAATAAATACATGATCGACACCTAATACGGTAACCCGCTCCCATGCTCGTACACCCTTTCATTTCCGTCTCACTATAACATTCGATGAGAAGGGCTAGTTATCCTCTTAAAAAAAGAGACTAGCCTCATCGACTAATCTCTTTACCATCTATAAACGCTTTCACATGTACCCGCTTGCGGTTCGTAATAACAATGTTCTTTATACTGCCCTGTAAATGGTTGACCAAACCATGTCGAAGGACATTGACCATACGGGTTAAAATACCACAGAGCATACTGTGCAGGGTGCTGTCGCCAGTAATCTAAAACCTGTCGAGCCAATTTCTTCTCAGAATCCCTTGCACGATAATAAAACATATCACCCTTTTGTACAGCTTCAAACGAATAGTTGCCACCCTGAACTTGGTAGATGACATCTTCAATCGATCTCAAATCTTCAAAATCCAAACAATCAGCTTTCATACGGTTCACGATCACATTACCAACCATGAGCATGCCTAACCGCCCCTCACCAACAGCCTCTGCCCTCATCATTCTCGCAACTAAATTAACGTCGTTTTCATTATAAGCTACTCTTGCCAACAAAATCACCTCTAGATAAGTGTTAGATAAAGATAAGAACATAATATTGTATGGTAATTAATCTTGGGGGGTGATTAAGCCAGGTAGACATAGCATGTATGTTAATATGATTTTTATATAGAGAAGGTATTTAGACTTTATAGGGTGAATAGAGAGAGGAGGCTATTCTTGAAGAGAGTAGATGTCGTTTACGTTTTGTTGTTTGATGAAAACAATGAAAACGTATTAATGGTAAAAAATAAAGGAATAAAAGAATCTTATTATACACTCCCAGGTGGAGCAGTTGAACAAGGACAAACTCTTAAAGAGGCTGCCATCAGAGAGGTGAAGGAAGAAACAGGGTTGGATGTTAAAGTGGATGGTATTTTTACTGTGAGTGAAGCCTTTTTTAAACAAAAAGGGCATCATGCGATCTTCTTCACGTTTTTTGGAGAAATAGTAGGGGGAGAAATTAATATTCTGTATCCAGAAGAAATAGAAGAAGTCATCTGGATGGAAAAAGACCTGGCTGAAGACTCCTTACATAATCCAGAAGAGTTAAAGGGTGTCATTAATAATAATCCCTCAACACCATACATATTCAGAGGGAAATTAACAGTTAAGACAAGTCAAAATGATAGAACGTACATATGAGCAAATACCTAATAATGAAGGTGATAACAGTTTCAGTCATTATCATTTATATCGTTATGGTCAAGTGCATCAGCACTATTGGTAAAAGGATCAATCATTAGCAACATTCAAAAATTTGGTTCTTGATAAATTAAGTGATAAGCCCCACCATTATTGGTATAAGATGAAAAATTCTAATGTTATAAATGATAATCAACAATTTGATAATCAGACCAAATACGGAATCCACATTAACATTGGAGTACCACATGGAGCTAAAGTTAACCTCACAAGTAAATGTAAGCCTATCCTTGATGGAATAATAAGCTCATTTCATATGCATTCCAAACCGGATATTACTGACGTAGCAATATGGTTAGGAGAAAATCTAAATACGAGTGAAAGTGAAATTATTTCTTTATTAAAAGACAGATCTAATGCTGTTTTGGGAGAGCGTAATTTGGTCAATAGGTACCGGACTGGAATACAGTGGAATCCTGCAGATGACTTGTTTGAACAGATATGGATTAGTACTTACGAAGCAAGTAATACTAATTGGATTATAGATGGAGAGATTTATACATTGGATCATTCATCATCTATTTAAGGATTGGTAGGTTTTAAAATGGAAATGATCACTAAATATAAAGTGAATACATCGTCTGATATCAGACACCAAGTGCAACTTATAAATATTCCTATTTCGTTCTTTAAGGAAAAGAAGGACAAATATGTGATTAAGCTCAAAAGAATTAATGATCACCAAAAAGCGGCCGTTAAAGTAACGTTAGCAAAATCTTTAGTTGAAGAATCACATGTGATTGATTCAGAGACAACGAATATGAATATTGATGGTAGAAATATAATTGTATTTGTAGAGGAATTAGGGGCTGAACAAAAGTTTAAGAAACTGTTTGGTAAATATCGGATTAAATACGTTGTTAAAGCTAATGAAGGTATGTCAGTCAAAGTGAAGGGGAGCATTAAAGCCTCATTTTACGAAAACACCTTACTCCCTCGAATTGAAAAGGCAAGAACAAAAGAACAATATAGAAACTCTAAGCGAGAATTAAATGGTACTAATTTTTCAGATGATATACATACAAAAGACCTGCACTATGCAGATATGTTTCAGTATAATGAATCACCTAATAGAGATGGTAATAGATCGAGGCGAGAAGTTTTTGGTGGAACTTTTTCTGGAGGGTCTAGATCTGGAAGTAAGAGAGGGAGAAAGATGTAAGCTATTTAATTTTATAGGTCGATAGAAGGCAAGTGTGGAGAACTACAGGCTTAAAATAGTGATAAATAAATTAAGAATTTACTACAATATTTTATTGAAAAAGGATATTGAATATTATGTTAAAATTGTAATAAATAATTAATTTATTGGTAAAGAGGTGATATTTTTGTCTAATTATCAAGTAAATAATACTAACATTAATGCATTAATTAGCTGGATTGAACAAGATATTGTCGCAATTCCAGAAATTCAACGTCCATTTGTTTGGAAATCATCAAAAGTCAGAGATTTACTAGATTCATTATATAATGATTATCCTGTAGGCTACATAATTACATGGCAAAATCCTGATACTCGATTAAAAGATGGCACTGTGTCACATGGTAAGAAAATTTTAATTGACGGACAACAGCGGGTAACTGCTATTATGGCAGCCCTATCGGGTAAAGAAGTTGTTAATAAGGACTATAAAAAGAAACGAATTGCTATTGCTTTCAATCCAATTGATGAGGTATTTGAAGTTCAAAACCCTGCCATTCGTAAGGATAAAAAGTGGATTCCTGACATTTCTAAGATTTTTGAGCAAGGGTTTGATACATTCGGTTTTATTAATGAATATTGTGCAAAGAACCCAGAAATGGAACCGAATCAATTAAATCAAATCATACAACGATTAATTAATATAAAACATAGCTCGATCGGAGTCATAGAACTTGCACATACTTTAGATATTGAAGTTGTAACTGAGATTTTTATAAGAATCAATTCATCAGGTGTTAATCTTAGTCAAGCAGACTTTGCCATGTCTAAAATCTCGGTAAATGATTTACATGAAGGTCCATTAATTAGGAAAACGGTGGATTACTTCTGTCATCTAATTAAAAGTCCAGCGATATTTGAAAATATTGCAGAAAATGACAAGGAATTTGCAAATACAGATGAATTTAACAAAATTAAATGGGTAAAAGACTATAATACAAATATCTATGAACCTAGCTATTCAGATCTTTTACGTGTAGCATTTACGTTTAAATTTTTACGCGGACGTTTATCTAACTTAGTTAGTTTACTTTCTGGTCGTGACTTTGAAACTCGTGAATATAAAGGAGAAATTATTGAGGAATCTTTTGAAAGCTTACATGATGGTGTGCTTAAGTTTGTAAATGAAACAAACTTTAAACGATTCATTATGATTCTTAAGTCTGCTGGAATCATAAATGCCAAACTCGTTAGGTCTCAACATGCATTGAACTTTGCTTACAGTTTGTACCTACTGTTAAGAGAAAAAGGAGTAAATGATTCTGTAATAAATCATGTTGTACGTAAATGGTTGGTTGCATCAATCTTAACAGGACGTTATTCAGGAGGTTCTCCAGAATCTGAATTCGATTTTGATATTAAGCGATTTAATTCTTATGAAGATCCAGTTGAGTATCTAAAACAGATGGAAGATGGGGAACTATCTGATGCATTCTGGAACAATATCTTGCCAACAAATCTCGAGACACCAGTTGCAAGTAGTCCATATTTTAACTTGTTCGTGATGGCACAGATTTATGATAAGGACTATGCTTTTCTATCAAAATCAATTACGGTGCAGCAGTTAATAGAAGAACGCGGAGATGTTCACCATGTATTCCCTAAAAAATACTTGCAAAGCAATGGCTTTAATAATAGAAGGCATTACAACCAAATCGCGAACTATGCATTCACAGAGCAAGCCGTGAATTTAGCAATTAAAGCACAAGCACCTAAGGATTATATGGCAAAAGTAAAAGAGCAAATTAATAACGGTGAAAGAAACATCGGAGAAATTGACAATTATGAAGATCTTATTGAGAATTTAAAAATGAACTGTATTCCAGATTCAATTTATAATATGGAGTACAGTGACTATAATGATTTCCTACTAGAACGTAGAAAAATGATGGGCCAAAAGATTAGAGATTTTTATAATAAACTTTAATACTAGGCTATCATATTAATAACAGCACAACATAATTTCAGTATGTTGTGTTGCATTTTTATTGCGAAGCAGTAACTTTAGGTTTACTTAACATCTTAATAGTCTGATCAATCCGTTCAATCTCACTATTAGGATCATTCCACCAATTTCTGCTCCAAATTCTTTCGATTGTCCAGCCTTTAGATTCTAAATAACGTTGACGATAGATGTCCCGTTCTCTAGCGGATGGGGCACTGTGATACATGGCACCATCGCACTCAATTCCTAACACGTACTTACTTGGATCATTAGGATCGATCACAGCCAAGTCAATTCTATAGCCTGACATGCCGACTTGAGTATCTACTTCATATCCAATCTGTCTTAATCGATCATAGACTTGTTCTTCAAATGGTGAATCAAAGTGTAAATCGGATTTTTGGATGGTTGTATTCACATCACTGTTGATTTCGGCAATGACACCTTCAATTTTTCTTTGTTTAGCTCCGAAACTTCATAAGCATATTTTAAATAATGCTTTAATAGCTTCGGTCCTACGTTTTTAGTGTTGGTCACATTGAGTTCATGTGGTTCAATGCTTGAGACAACATGAATTTCTTCTTTAGCACGTGTAACAGCAACATTAAGTCTGTTCTCGCCGCCTTGTTGGCCAAGCGTACCAAATCGATTGTACACTTTCCCTTCATCATTTTTGGCATAAGCAATTGAGAAGATAATAATATCTCGTTCGTCACCTTGTACGTTTTCAATGTTTTTCACAAAGATTCTCTCATCTAAGTCACGGCTCATAACTTCTTCATAAACAGCACTAAACTCTGGATCTTCTTCAGCATATTTGTCAATCATATCTTCTATAGCTACTTGTTGTTTAGCGTTAAAAGTAATGATTCCGACTGTTTTATCATGATCTTTGATTAAGAGAGCTTTTAATAACTTGACGACATCTTAGGCTTCAACAATGTTATGCTGGTTAATCCAACGTCCGTTAGAACCATGCCACTGAATAGCCGGAGGATTCTGCATATGATTCACATTCGGTGCGATTTGCATCGAGCCATTGTAAAAAGCATGATTAGAGAAGTTGATTAACTCCTCTGATTTCGAACGATAGTGCCATTCCAACATTTGATTTGGAAGAATTCGTTTAGCTAAGTTTAATAAACTCTCCGACTCTTCAAATTCGTCTAGTTCATCATCTTCATCGACCTCTACAGAACTTTTGAATAAAGAAGATGGAGGTAATTGTTGTTCATCTCCAGCGACCACGATCTTATCTCCTCTATAAATAGCTGGAATACCATTTTCTACGGTACACTGCGAGGCTTCATCAAAGACGACTAAATCAAACAATTTTTCTTCTAAAGGGAAGATAGCTGACGCTACTTCTGGTGACACAAGCCATACTGGCATAATGTCTAATAACCCGTTTAAAGAGAATTCATTTACAAATCGTCTAACTTTCCAAATCATGCGTTTTTTGTTGGTCTGATGGTTCATATCTTTAACGGCTTTTCTGTTTTCTTCCTTTACATCGTCAACTTTTTGATGTAACTCATTCTGTAATAATTTTATAGTTAAATCCTGCTTTTCTTTTAGTAAGCTTTCTAATTTAGACTGCAGTTGTTTGAATGAGCCGGTTCCGATTTTAGCGATCTCAGGATGATTAGCCTCAATCTGGTCAATCCAATGAATGTAGATGGACTGTCTTGCGATATCGACCCAGTCATCTCTTAAATTGTTACCCGAGTTAGGCTTCGACTCAATTAATGAATTTATAATAAATTGAACATGTGAATCTCTTGATTCATAGAAGCGATCCATTTCTCTTAATTTGTCAAAGTACTCTTTAATGTAGTCTAATTTCTTTTCAAAATCCTTAAGAGGAATATCTCCTTTAGAAATTCGTTTGGAAAATTGGTCGATCGATTCATCTTTAAAATAGGTCTTTAGCTTATTTAGTTCAGTAAGTAGTTCATTACTTTGTTGTGATAGCTCATATAAAAAGGCAAGACTCTCTCTTAATTTTGGCCATTCTTTAGAGGAGAGGCCTTTAAATTTATCACCGTCTAGTAAATCTTCAATTATTGTTTTACCTGTAAAACTGGTCCATAACCATAGTCTTAACTTCTGAAGTGTTTTCTCCTCATTAGTGTTCAAATCGTCATATACTTTCTCAAGCTTCGAATCGATTCCTAAACTGTAGGCTGGAGTTATATCTTCATCATTGAAATGCTCTAAGTACTCGACAATTTTACTTGAATCATCCGTTAGCTTCTGTAAAATCTCAACTAATTTCATCCGATCAGCAATTTCTGTATTATTAAAAGGTTTTCGGTCATTAACAGGGTTATTCACACCATCAAACGACTCAAAATAATCGGCATAGGTCCCGACATCGTTTAATATATCGTCTAAATTATTTTTATTAATGCCAGGTAATACTTCTCTTAAATCAATAACCGTTTCTTGATCTTTATATGGCTTACTTAATCCATATAAATCATAGGCCCTAAACCCGTGTCCTTGTGGTGTGAAAAGAGCCTTAGTTACTTGATTCATTTCTTCTTCAGTTTTAATGATTTGTTCGGATATATTTTTGTGCTCTTGTTTCACATCTTCAAGTGTCTGGCTGCGGTTCAATATGTTACTAATCTTGTTATATAGCTTTTTACGGTCATTCTTTTCATCATGTAATAAAGCGACATTGGAAGACAAGTTTAAAGCATCAAGTCTTTGGTAAACGACATCCAAAGCAGCACGTTTTTGCGTCACCAACATGACCTTTTGACCTTTCGCCATAGCATTTGCAATCATATTCACAATGACTTGTGATTTGCCCGTACCAGGTGGACCGTGAACAACCATGCCTTTTTCGACTTCGAGTAGGTCAATGATTTTCTCTTGAGATGCATCTGTATCTAAAACTAGAGATTTGGACGTTTCATGTTCGACTTGTTCCTTAAAGTTCTTATCACTAGGTAAGCTGTCAGTTGAATCATCATTCTTTACAACCTCTACATTTAGAAAATCATCCACGATTCCTAAATCTTCATCTTCTTCAAGTAATTCGATAAAGTCATCATAATCTTTTAAAATGGCAGAATCACCTTGAGCAAAATGCCCAATTACAGCCTGATTATTCAGCCTGAAACTATTGCGACTAAAGGTTGGGATTTCTTCTTTTCGATAATCATCTATAGGTTGTAATTGTTCAGTTTCATTTACTGAAAGGTTAAGGTTAAATTTCTTTAGCCACTCTGACCATGAACTCAAATCCCCGCTTTTAGCTAGCTCTTCAGCCTCATCATAGAATTGTTCAGGAAAATACATTTCATTTAATTTTTGAAGAGCTAAGAATAGAGTTCTGTTAATCTGCGGTGGTTGGTCAGTTATTGGATCGACTTTCCACTCAATGTTTCCCTTCTTAAAACGATTAAGTTTATAAGGGTGTAAAAATAATGGTGCTCTTATATATGTACCATCAGCCATACTACCTTCAATAAATGGATATCCCAAATATAGATCGTAAAGCCCTGTCTCTTCTTCAATAGAATTAATGTTTCTGTACAACGTTGTTAACTTCTTAGATAAGTTAAGTGTTTCTTCTTTACTGTGGTTTACTTTGACAATCGTTTTTGAGTAATTCTGAAGCAATTGAGTCAGAACTTCATCTGGTGTAAGTCCAATTTTGTTCAGCTCATATAAGTCAAACGTCCATTTGTTGTACTTTTTTAATAGTCTAATGGATCGATTACTTTTACTGATATTGTTTAATTTATCTCGTAATGAAACTAATTTTTCCTTCATATGTACCACCTTTAAATCCTCGAGTTCAGTTATCCATTATTATACATGAATGTGTTCTCCATAAAAATACATATGGTGACTGATGTTCACATCAATTAAAATCAACTTATTAAAAGAGCTAGAGCGATGTACCGAAATGTTTTTGAAAAGATTCTGTAAAACTCTTTACAGTAAATTCTAATTGTTATATTCTTGTTATAACATCGATTTTGTTATAAATTAATTATGACAGAAAAGGAGGTGTGAAATGAAGCTTGGAGAAATTGCTCAAATCAAAACTGGATTAGTGTTATCAAGAAAAAAGGCAAAGATGGACTTTGATGTAAGAGCGAAATATGAATTGATATCATTAGGTAATTTAGATGAAGAGGGTTTATTTAATACCAAACCTTTTGAATTATTTGAAAGTAATACAGTGCTGGATGATCGTTATTTTACTAAATTAAAAGATATTATTTTTAGGTTCACGTATCCATACACTGCGGTGCATATAAGTAAAAGTAATGTAGGCTTACTGATTCCATCGTCTTTTGGAGTCATTCAAGTCCACCATCCAAATTTTCTATCTGAGTATGTCGCGTGGTATTTGAACTCTAAATTTATTAAACATGAATTAGAAAAAGCTCAAAGTGGATCTATGATTGCAAGTACGAATAAAAATATACTACAAAACCTAGAAATTAAAGAGATTCCACTAGAAAAGCAACAAAAGATTACGGATTTACTTCAATTGTATCAAAAAGAAAAGTTATTACATGAACAATTAGTAAAAGAAAAAGGTAAATTGGTTCAAGCTGTAACCACACAGTTGTTAATAAATGAGGAGGAACAAAAATGAGTGAACAAGTGACAAGAGAGCAAATTAATTCCGTTTTATGGCAGGCGGCCGATACATTTCGAGGGAAAATTGATTCCAGCATCTACAAGGACTACATATTGACAATGTTGTTCTTAAAGTACATCAGTGATGCTTATAAGGAGCATTTAGAAGAATATACAAAGAAATATGATGGAGATGAACGACGTATACAACGTGCTTTATCTCGTGAGCGTTTTGTATTAGAAGATGATGCAACGTTTGACTACCTATACAGTAAACGTAACGACCCTGAAATCGGAGAAATCATTAATAAAGCGTTAGAGAAACTTGAGAATGAAAACACAGGAAAACTTCGTGGTGTATTCCGTAACATCGACTTTAACTCGGAGTCGGTATTGGGAAAAGCGAAAGAGCGTAACTCGATGCTTCGTTCAGTACTGGAAGATTTCAACAAGCTTACATTAAAACCTTCTGTGGTTGGAAGAGAAGATGTCATTGGAGATTCGTATCAATATATGATTGAACGCTTTGCTTCAGATGCAGGAAAGAAGGGTGGAGAGTTCTTCACGCCATCTATGGTGTCAGAACTATTAGCAAGACTGGTTCAACCAGAAGAAAACGATCGGATATATGACCCAACTTGTGGTTCTGGTTCACTTCTTATTAAAGTGGCGAATCAAGTGCCGAGTAAAAAAGTACAAATATACGGTCAAGAACGTAATGGTCAAACACATGCCCTGGCTATTATGAATATGTATCTACACGGTATTGATGATGCAAGGTTAGAGTGGGGCGATACGTTATCAAATCCACTACACTTAGAAGATGATAAACTCATGAAATTTCAACGTATTGTTGCTAACCCACCATTCTCATTAGACAAATGGGCAATGGGTTTTGCAGGTGAAACGAATACGGATAAGAAATTCAAAATGGATGCTTCCTTAGACCCTTACCGCCGATTTGACTGGGGTGTTCCACCAAGTTCCAAAGGGGATTATGCTTTTGTTCAACATATGCTTTACTCGTTAGCTGAAGGTGGAAAGATGGCAACGATTTTACCGCATGGTGTGTTATTCCGAGGAGCAAGTGAAGGGAAAATTCGTAAACAAATTCTTGACATGAATCTATTAGATGCAGTCATAGGTCTACCTGAAGGACTATTCTTTGGAACAGGAATCCCAGCATGTATCATGGTTTTCCAAAAGAATCGCACACGTGAAGATGTGTTATTCATTGATGCGTCGGGTGAAGGAAACTATGAAAAAGGGAAAAATCAGAATAAACTTCGTGAGCAAGACATTCAAAAGATAGTAGAGACATACGAAAACTATGAAACAATTGACAAATATTCCTATGTCGCATCAATCGATGAGATTAAAGAAAATGATTATAACTTAAACATTCCAAGGTATGTTGATACGTTTGAGGAAGAAGAGCCAGTTGATATGGAAGCAGTGAAACAAAATATTACGAATATCAAATCAGAACTTCAAGAAGTCGAACAGCAGATGGAAGTGTATTTGAAAGAGTTGGGATTGTAGGTGATTAAATGAAGTCGAATGAACTTATTAATACCAGAATTGGAATTTTGCCTAAAGAATGGGAAATTCAAAAACTTGAAGATGTTGCAGTAGTAACGATGGGTCAATCACCAAAGTCTGAGAATTACAATTCAGAAAATAAAGGTTTGCCTCTAATTCAGGGAAATGCAGATATTGAAAAAAGAAAAACCAAACCAAAAGTATGGACAACACAAATCACAAAAAAGTGTGATATTGGAAATATAATAATGACGGTTCGAGCCCCCGTAGGAAAAATAGCAAAATCCATGCATCAAGCCTGTATAGGTAGAGGAGTTTGCTCAATAGCACCTAAGCAATCTAACGAATATATCTACTATGTTTTATTAACGTATGAGGATAAGTGGAAAAGATATTCTCAGGGTAGTACGTTTGAGTCGATTAATAGCTCCGACATAAAAACCCTTGATATTCCTATGCCAAAACCCGAAGAGCAACAAAAAATCGCGGACATTCTCTCCGCCTGGGACAAAGCAATCGAATTGAAAGAAAAATTAATTGAACAGAAAAAAGAGCAGAAAAAAGGGTTAATGCAGAGGTTGTTGACGGGTGAAGTGAGGTTGCCAGGGGTTGATGGTGAGTGGAAGAGAGTTCCGTTTGAAGAGGTGTTTAATAAGGTAAGTGTTAAGAAATACCAAATTAAGACAAAGGATTATTTAGAGAACGGTGAATATCCTGTTGTTGATCAAGGGAAAACAAAGATTGTTGCTTATTCTAATCAGTCTGACAAAATATATAAAATTCCAAAAGACGGTGTAATTATATTTGGGGATCATACGAGAGAAATAAAATATATTGACTTTGATTTTATTGTTGGTGCAGATGGTACACAAGTATTTGAAGTGAAAGAAAAATTTGATACAAAGTTTTATTATTATCATTTATTGATACAAAAAATACCGAATACTGGTTATAACAGGCACTTTAAGTTCGTAAAAGAAATGTGGTTTAAATTACCATCTATAGAAGAACAAAAAGCTATCTCAAATATTCTTTACACTTTAGATGTAGAAATAGAAAAAAACCAAGAATATGTACAGAAATTAAAACAACAAAAAAAAGGTCTTATGCAGTTACTTTTAACAGGAAAGGTTCGGGTGAAGGTATAATGCCTTCTCTCCTTTCTTCTTAATCTATTATTATGGAGGTGATTGGATGCAAACGCCAAGGAGTGATGAACTTTCAACGAGTCAACAGCCTGCAATTGACATATTGACAGGTATGAATTATCAATACTTACCCACAGAAGAAGCTGAACGGATGCGTGGAAATCTATATAATGTGTTACTCAAAGATATTTTGAAGAAAAAACTACATGAATTAAATGATTATGAATATAAAGGTGAAACGTATCCGTTTAGTGATGGCAATATCGAACAGGCGATTCGTGATTTAGATGAGTCCTTAACGGATGGCTTAGTGAAGACAAATGAAAAAATCTATGAGTCTATGATGTTAGGAAGAAGCTATACGGAGAATCTACCTGATGGATCGAAGAAATCATTTTCTCTTCAGTTCATTGATTGGGAGCACTTTGAAAATAATGACTTTCATGTGGTGGAAGAGTTCACCGTTGAACGTCAAGATGGAAGAGGAACCGTTCGACCAGATATCGTGCTATTTGTCAATGGGATTCCGTTTGCGGTGATTGAATGTAAGAAAGCATCCGTCTCGATGGCTCAAGGGGTTAGCCAAATGATTCGTAATCAAGGCAAAGACTATGCTCCACAGCTTTTTAAGTTTGTTCAAATCGTGATGGCAACGAACAAAAACGAAACGCAATACGCCACTTGTAATACGCCACAAAAGTTCTGGTCAGTTTGGAAAGAAGAACATACAGAATGGTTAGGAACACAACTTAGTGGACTTGTCAAAGAACGTATGGTTACTACTCAGGATAAAAATCTAGTGTCATTATTTCATCCAGAACGACTATTAGATATAACAAGGTATTTTATAATCTTTGATAAGGATGTCAAAAAAGTTGCCCGTTATCAACAGTATTTTGCGATTAAGGAAATTATTAAGACGGTTGAACAACGTGATGACCAAGGAAAACGCCAATCAGGAGTTATTTGGCATACCCAAGGGTCTGGAAAATCGTTAACAATGGTGATGTTAGCGAAATACATTTTATCAGAACTTTGGGAGTATAACCCTAAAGTAGTAGTAGTGACAGACCGTGTGGAATTAGATAAGCAAATTCATAAGACGTTTAATCATTCTCGGCTGAAAGCTAGTCAAGCCACATCTGGTAAACATTTAGTTAATTTGATTAATGATAATAATGCGGATGTCATCACAACACTTGTTCATAAGTTTGATACGGCTGCTAAAAATCAAGAACCAATCGAGTCAAAAGATATTTTTGTATTAGTTGATGAGTCTCACAGAACGCAGTACGGTGAGTTAAACATTAAGATGAAAAAGGTGTTTCCGAATGCATCTTATCTTGGATTTACTGGAACACCACTTATGAAAAAAGAGAAAAACACCATGATTAAATTCGGTAAGTTAATTCACCAATACACGATTGCGGATGGGGTAGAGGATAAAGCAATATTACCACTTCTATACGAAGGTCGTATGGTAGAACAGACGGTCAATCAAAAAGCTATTGATAATCGCTTGGAGATGATCACACGTCACCTTGATCAAGAACAAAAAGATCAAGTCATGAAGAAGTGGAGTACGTTTGAACGTATAGCATCTTCAGATCAGCGCATTAATACAATTGCTTTTGATATTAATGAGCATTTCATGAACAACTATAAAACACAAGGTTCAAACTTCAAAGCGATGCTAGCAACGAATAGTAAGATTGAAGCTATTCGTTATCTAGAAGCTTTTGATGAATTGGGCGACTTAAATTGTGCAGTTGTCATTTCTCCACCTGACCAACGCGAAGGTCATGAAGCGGTGGATGTTAAGTCTAAAGATAAGATTCAACTGTTCTGGAAACGTATGATGGACCGCTATGGAGACGCTGATAGTTATGAAGATTCGATTAAAGATGAATTTGTTAACGGTGACGATATTGACTTACTAATTGTTGTTGATAAACTCTTGACTGGTTTTGACGCTCCAAAAGCTTCTGTATTATATGTCGATAAAGTACTAAAAGAACACAATTTACTCCAAGCCATCGCTCGTGTGAATCGTTTATATGAAGGCAAGGACTATGGTGTCATTATTGACTACAGAGGTTTACTTGAAAAATTAGATGAAGCGATGGAAATGTATTCAGGCTCAGGACTTGAAAATTTTGATCCTAAAGATTTAAAAGGTGCCCTGCATGATGTCATCTCAGTCGTCGGTAAAATCCGTCAGTATCATTCTGATTTATGGCAAATCTTTGTTCCAGTTAAAAACAAACAGGACACTGAGGAGTATGAAGTGTTATTAGAAGAGAAAGAAAAACGAGATGACTTTTATGACACATTAAGTCAGTTCAGTCGTCATATGGCAATAGCGCTAGAATCTGAACAGGTTTATGATGCTTTAGGTGAAGATGAGCTAAGCAGGTATAAAAAAGATTTGAAATTCTTCCAAGACTTACGTCGGAGTGTGAAACTACGTTATTCTGATACCGTTGATCATAAAGAGTATGAAGCTAAAATGCAGAAACTAATGGATCAGTATATTTCATCAGAAGACATGATGCAGATCACGAAGCCAGTTGATATATTAGATCGTGATAAATTTGAAGAAGAAATGAATCGTTTAGGCTCTAAACGTGCTAAAGCAGACGCTATACGAACACGCTTAACGAAAAGTATTAATGAAAAATATGATGAGAACCCTGCCTATTATGAGAAGTTTTCTGAACGAATTAAAAAGGCTTTGGAAGACTACAAAGAGAAACGAATCACAGAAGCAGAGTATTGGCAGCGCATGAATGAAATGAAGGAAGAATACCGCAAAGGCGCTTCAGAGGATCAATATCCTTCAAACATTAAAGGTAATGGCAATGCTCAAGCTTTTTATGGTGTAACAAAAGACATTTTAGAAGAAGTGAAAGAGGCCACTCCTTCTTATGAGGTTGTAGCAGATTTAGCTTTAGATATGGATAAAATCATTCAAGATGAAACTAAGGTGGATTGGCACAACAATACTGATGTCCATAAAAAAATTGAACAAGAATTAGATGATTTATTATATGAATTTGACCAGAAGCATGAATTAGGACTGGATCTTGATCAAATCGATAAAATTATTGAGCACATAAAAACCGTCGCTTTAAGACGCTACTAAGGTGTGACAAGATGGCACAACATCATATTGACTACAACAATCAACGCATCACATTTGAAATTGAAAGAAAGAATGTTAAAAACGTTAATGTAAACATTAAACCTGATATGACAGTGAAAGTCTCAGCAAACAACCAGGTTCCAATAGATTTTATTGAGAACCTGGTTTATAAAAAAGCACCATGGATTCTAAAACACGTCAAACAGTTTAAAGAAGTCCAACCTGAACGAAGAAGTGAACGTGAGTATGTGAGTGGTGAATCTTTTAAGTACCTAGGGAAACAGTATCGACTTAGGGTAAAGAAAGTTGAGTTAAAAGACGAAGAAGGTGTTAAGTACTTAAGAGGTTTTATTCACCTATACGTTAAGGAAATTGATAATTTAGAAAAGAAAAAGCAATTAATTGACGATTGGTATCGTGAAAGAGCCAGAAAAATCTTCTCTGAATCTCTGAACAAAGTACACACTAAATTAGAAAAGTACGGTATAGAAAAACCTGATTTTCAAGTACGTTCCATGAAGGCAAGATGGGGGTCGGCTTTAATAGACTCAAATACAATACTTTTGAATTTAGAATTAATTAAAGCCCCAAAACCATGTATTGATTATGTTGTGTTACATGAATTAATACACTTCAAGTACAACGATCATAGTGATAAGTTTTATGATATGTTGTACACAATGATGCCGGATTGGGAAGAGCGTAAAAGATTATTGGATCAAGATATAGTTAGTGAGTTACAGGTTTAATTTTTTTACTTCTTTTATGAATGACCTATTGGATCCCCTTAATATTAAAAAATTTTTTTTAAAGGAGAATAAAAACAATTGTCGAAATATGGAATTATTGGATATCCAATTAAAATTTAAAGGTGAAGGTGATAAGTATGCCTGTAGGTATTGATGGTAACGGTTTTAGTAATTTAATTATAAAATTTGCTGGTAAACAATTATTTGAAAAAATAATAGGAGGGCAAAACAAAACACACATAGACAAGAAATTTGAAGAAGCTATTGATACTGCTGCTGATAGGGTGCAAAAGAAATACCCAGATGCTTTTGGTGGGAGTATTGATATTTTATTCTCTGAACCTAGTATTTTTGAAGAACTAACAAGGGTATTATTTAGGACCACAAAGGTGAATATTGATAAAATTAAGGAAGAATTTGATTTGTCCACTTTACCTGATAATATCATTGAAGAGTTTATCTATGAGTTAAAAACGGAGCTAAGTACTTATCATGAATTTGAAAGAATTTTCAGTGATACGGAAATGCATGATAAAATTTATGAAATTGGTATTAATTTGAATGATGCGTTGACAAAATCAAATTTAAATTATGAAGACTTTTTAGAAGAATATAAAAATACTTTGTTACCTAGTTTTAAAAAAATAAACTATTTCGGTTTAGGTTTATCTCCTAGCGTAAAAAGAGGAGAAAAGTCACTTGATGACATATATGTTATACCGAGGTTCAAAAGTATAAATGATTCTGTTGAAAAAGATTTAAAGTCAGAAAACGAGATAAAAAAATTCCTTAATTTTGAACAAAATGATGAAGAAAATGCAAAAATAAAAGATTTATTTGTTGATAGTAACAAGCATGTAGTTGTGCTAGGAAATCCAGGGGCTGGAAAATCTATTTTAGGAAAATACCTAACTTGTTCTATTATAAGAGACGATTTTACTTATATTTCTGAAAACCTCAAAGGGTGTATACCTTTTAGGATAGAGTTAAGAAAATATCTGCCTTATAAAAAGAAAAATGATGCAAATTTATTAGAATATATAGTGCATGTTGTAAAAACCGATTTTTTAATCTCTTATTTTAATATAAATAATCTGATTGATATCTTAAACAGCAAAAATTGCTTAATTATTTTTGATGGGCTGGATGAAATCTTCGATATTCAAGATAAGGTGGAAGTAAAAGGAGATATTGAAAATTTCTTGTCTAAATACACTAATTGTAAAGGGTTAGTCACTTCAAGGTACATTGGGTATGATGAAGCCAAACTGGACCCTAAATTATTCATGGAATTTGAAATATTGAATTTCAATGAAACACAAATTGAAGAGTATGTTAATAAATGGTATGAGTGTGAAGTGAATATTGATGAAGAAATAAAGAGAGAAATTGATTATTTATTGAATAATATTAGAGATATCGATAAAGAATTAATAGAAAATCCGCTTTTACTTTCATTAATTGTTATCCTTTATAGAAATAATGGAAAGTTACCCAATTCTAAATTAGAAATTTATAGAAGTTGTACTAAGACATTAGTTGATAAATGGGATGAAACTAAAAACTTAAATATAGATATTAAGGTTAATAACAAGAAAATGAGTATATTTTCTTTCTTAGCTAAGTGGCAATATGAGCATTTAAGCAATAAATCTAAAGATAAAAATGAAATAACTAATTCGTTAGTACTAGGAGAAATTAGTCGCATAATACACATGCAATTAAATTTAACCGATGACCATAGTGAAGCAATAAAATGGGCGGAGGAATTTTTAGAATTTGCCAAGAACAGGTCTCTATATTTTGACAATGACTTTACACACAAAACATTCATGGAATACTTCACGGCTTATAATATTTTTCAGAATACCGATGTGAAACATAAACCACAAAAAAGAAATACTATTATAAAAAAATATATTAATAATGCCTATTGGTTTATAGTTTTAGAGTTACTTATAAATATGATTGATGAAAATCAAGCTGACAATGAAATAATTGACGATTTAATTATAGAGCAAACGAACTATCAAGATGAAAGCTATGTATTCTTTTTAGAAATAATTAATACTTTGAAAAATGTGAGTGACAAAGTAGTAAGGAAATTATTTAGAGATTCAATACGTATTGCTATAGAAAAGTGTAATTTGAATTCTAACAATAATCATTTATCTAAAGATATAGCAAATAGAGTAACAAATTTATTAAGCAATGATAAGTTTAGGCATATAATTCAAAAAGAATATGATGACCTTTATGGTTATTTTGAAGATAATAACGATCTCATTATTAAATATTATATATTTGCATACGATGTGAATTTATTACAAAGAGAAAATGAGTCCTTAAATATCAAATTTGATGATAAATTATCAAGCTTGAAACATGGTAGTATTAATCTATTTAGAAGAACAATTTCTAATATTAATGTACAAGATATAATAGAATTCAAGAATCATTTCGGAAAACAAGAATTGTATAATAAAGTTATTATACCTTATAGAGAGTACTCTTATTTTGCACCTTTATTAGATTCATATTTAAATAATCTATTAAATATTTCTGATCAAAATAAACTAATGTCTGAGTTTGATACCCTAGAAAGAAACGGAATACAGAAAAGTGATATTATTGAAAGGTACAATTTAATAGAAATGCAATGGCAAAATGAGAATAAAAAAAGTAAAATTAAACAGGTGAAAATGCTTTTATAATAATAAAATTTATAAGGAAAGCTAAGATACTCACTAGCTTTCCTTAATAAATTTATGAAGTATTCTAATTACAATCCACTTTAATTAATTTACTTTTCTAACCTTATAAATATTTTCTCTTAGTCCTTTTTGTAGATGTGTGTTTAATAAAATTAAACTGTTACATATATTGAAAACTAATTTGATTTGTCTAAACTTACCTGTACACATAGTAGAAGAATAAGTTTGAAATAAATAATTTCTTAAACGTTTCACTGTGTTACGTTTTATTGAGTTAGACTAATTCAAGTGGTACGTTAAAGTTCTATTAGGTTTTAACTCTATTCTCCAACTTCCCAAGCCCAGTAATCTCTAGCTCAACTGTATCCCCAATCTCGAGCCACTTACCCTCTTCACCTAACTCTAAAATGCACCCAGTTCCAACCGTTCCAGACCCAATAATATCTCCTGGATAAAGCGTGACGCCATCTGAAGCTCTTTCGATCATGTCGCCAAAGGTATAGTGAATGTCTTTGAAATTGCCTTTTGAAAGCTGAGTACCATTCACTCTTGCGACCATATCTAAATCATAACGATCACCTAGTTTATATGGCTCTAGTTCATCTTTAGTTACGATATAAGGGCCAATTGATGTCGCAAAGTCTTTTCCTTTTGCTGGTCCTAAGCCGACTTTCATTTCTTTTGCTTGTAGGTCTCTGGCTGACCAGTCATTTAAGATTGTATATCCAAAGATATAATCCTCAGCTTCACTTGCTTTAATATTTTTGCCTTCCTTTCCAATGACACAAGCCATTTCTAACTCATAGTCTAAAGCCATACATTTAGGTGGGCGTTCTACGTGATCTTGATGCCCAGAGACGACTAGGTGATTGGTGAAGTAAAAAGCTGGGATTTCATACCATGCTTCTGCCACTTCTATTCCAATTTGTTTAGCTGCGTTGACGATATGTTCTTCAAATGCCATGAAGTCTCTTATACTTGGTGGGTTCGGTAAAGGGGCTAATAGATTAACCTCTTTTAGTAAATGCGTTTTGTCTAGTTCACTTATATTTAGTTGAGACATATATTGATTATGATTTTGTATGAACTCGAGCATTGTTCTAGGGAATTCCTCACCTAAAGGATACACATGCAAGTCATCCGTTATGCCGTATTGAGTGTTCCCTTTTGGGTCTTGAAAGGTTACAAACTTCATCTTTTTCACCTCTATTCTAAAATTTAAGCTGTCGTTGCTTTAATCGAATTCAAGTAATTTTGACCGCTTTCATTGAGCTTGACTTTTCGTCTCCAGATGCCACTTTCATCTAAGTAACCTTGTCGGATCAATTTTGATAGAATTACAGATACCTTTAATGAGTCGTATTCGTTCGTTTGAATAAACGTTTTGAAGTTTTCTGTGCCTTTTTCAATTTCTTTCAAGAACATAACGTCTTCGCGGGATAGTTGAGCGACTATGTCGTATGTTTCATCATGTTTAACTAGTTTTTGGCCAGCTTCTGAAATGTAGAATGTGTAGAAGCCAGGTCCTGAGTATTTTTTACGGTAAATAATTT
Source organism: Piscibacillus sp. B03 (assembly GCF_052246295.1). Classification (NCBI taxonomy): domain Bacteria; kingdom Bacillati; phylum Bacillota; class Bacilli; order Caryophanales; family Bacillaceae; genus Piscibacillus; species Piscibacillus sp. B03. Next base: position 39,517 of record NZ_JBQQCO010000013.1, read on the forward strand.
TGTTCTGATCGAGTTTTTCTATAATTTTATTACTTACGGCTGAATCAACGCCTAACATGTCACTTACCTCTGCCATGGTGTTATAGCCATTCGCAATGAGGGTTAACACTTCTAATCCTTTCTCGTCTAATTGATGATTCGTTGTGTCATTGCCGTTATTTTGCCAATCAGCTTGCCCGTAATAATTCGGTGTGGTTAATAAGCTCACGATTACGGTTGCGAGTAAGGTGGTAATTAATCCAACGACACCAATATGAGTATATTGTGAAAGCACGAAGATATTTGTGAGTTCTAAGATGGTGAAGAGTGTAGTTAGACCAATACCGACGACAGCACCTGTGAAGGCACCAGCCATGGTGGTTCGCTTCCACCAGATTCCTAGTAAAACCAAGACGGAAGGTGGGCCAAGCCATGCAGTTGAGAAAGCGAATAAGAATAGTGGTCCACCTGGGTAAAAGCAGAGGACCCAAACGAGTAAACCTAACACCATCGTGATAATTTTCGATGGAACGGTTAATTCTTTTGGTGTAGCATTCGGTCTGTAGTACTTTTGATAAATATCACGAGTTGCTGTACTTGATGCGCCAATGAGTGACGTTGTTGATGTTGAGATTGAAGCCGCTAAAGCACCTAGTAAGGCGAAAGCTGCAATCGCAATTGGAAGTCCTTTTAAAACTACCCCAAAGGCGGACATTGGACTCACATCACCGTTTGGTGCGAACGTGTCCGCAAATGCTGTACCTGCATAGAGTCCTGATAAGGTTAAGATTAAATATGGGCCAACTGCTAAAATAATGGCTGCATAGACGAATGACTTTTTAGCCGTTGATTCACTTCTAGTAGATGATACACGTAACCAGTAATAATTGTTTCCCCAAACAAGAAAACACGCGAATAATATAATAAATGTTAGTAAACTAGGGTATTGCAGTGAGAATACTGGAAGACTACCATTCGTAATTCCAGATGTTAGATAACTCAAGTCACCTGGCCAATTATTACTGATAAAACTGAATCCACCGTAGTTGGTCATTAATCCGATCAACATTGCAGGGAGGGCGACAAGACCAATACACATTTGAATAAAGTCGGTCATCGAGATCGCCCAGAAACCACCCACATAAGTAAAGATTAAAAACATGAGGAATATGGCACTTAACGTTGCGATGAGTGACCAACCTGTAAAGCCTGTTGTGACTAACGCCATGGATAAAACGTTGTTTGCCATAATACCTAGCAATCCGAAAATACTAGATAGTGTTATAAGTGTTCTAGTTTTCGAATCGAACCGCATCTCTAGCCATTCTGGTAAGGTATGAGCCCCTGACCTGCGAATGTACGGGGCGAAAAGTAGACCATAGAGTGCAAGGCCACCAAATAGGTAAGCCATCCCAAAACCATACGATCCCCAAAAACCACTTTGAATCGCTAATCCAGGTCCGAGTGTAATAATGGTACCTGCGAAACCAATCGCTGCAACACCGAAAATATTATTTAGAACACCAACTTCACGTCCTGCAATAAAGTAATCATTTGAACCTGACACCCATTTCTTTGTAATCCAACCACAGATGACTAAGACGATAATAAACAGAATAAATATAATAGAGAAAAAGCTATTAAACCCCATGTTAATCCTCCTTTATAATCGCAACAGGACGTGCCCAACCTGCACTTGCGCCTTTTATTTTGACTGGGAAGACTGCGACATCAAATCCATAGCTCTGAGGTAATTGTTCTAAGTTAGCGAGTTTCTCAATCTGACAATACTCTTGGTCTTTTCCGACATAATGGGCTGCCCAAAGCACGCCATCTCTTGGATTGCTTTTATAGTCTTGTACTTGGAGGTTTAGTGGAATATCCCATCCCCAGCCATCAGTCCCCATTACTTTGATGCCTTGGTCAATGAGCCATCTGGTAGCATCGGCTGAGACACCAGCATGTCTAAAGGCATAATGTTCTTCGTATAACTTTTTATCCGCATCGGTTCTGACTAAGACGATGTCATAGGGGTGAAGCTCGTAATTCATCTCTTCTAATTTTTCTTGTAGATCCTCAGTTTGAATCTCATATCCTTCTGGTTTGTCACTAAAATCGAATAGAACGCCATTTCCATAGAACCATTCTAGTGGCATTTCATCAATGGTTCTGGCGCGTTCGCCTTCTGAGGTTGGCCAGTAGTGCCATGGTGCGTCCACATGCGTTCCCGTGTGAGTGGTGAGTGTGACTTGCTCGTTTGCCCAGGCTTTACTCTCAGGAAAGTCTGATGGCTCAAGACCGAGGAGGTTCGCCGCCTGTACAGCCCCTTCTTCGTGTTTCATGTACTCAATCATAGGTGGCATCGGTTCTTTAACGTCATTGTCTAGAGGTGAGCTTAAATCTATGATGTGGAAGTTTCGATTTCCCATTTTTATTCCCCTTTCAAATTTTATATAGAAAAAGGTTAAGGATGTTTAACCTTTTAAAAACTTAATTTAGAGTTGAAAATTCTAAAGGGTGAAAATAGATCAGTGATTCAACATGGTAGGTCTTAATCTTAAGAAGAAGTGAGTAATAATAAAGCGCTTACATATTGTGGAGTGAATATTTAAGTCGATATTTAAAAATCATGGAGGAGTTTCTCTAAGTTTGTGCCGTATTGATCGTAAATCGGTTGTCCTATATCATTAATAATTTTATTTACATACATATCATGTCTAATGTAGTTTAGTGTCGTTTTAATTAATGCTTTGTGACTTGAGACAACGGCATGCGGTTTATTATGTAATAATTCAATGACTATAGCTTTTTTAGAATCGACAACAATAGATAATTCGTCAGAGTGACGTTTATTTGCGACAGGTGATTGAGCATGTTTAATAGATTTCCATGGAATGTTCTTCGTTGGTTGATCAAAAGTGATTGTATTAACAGAAACACCATTATTATGCGCGAACAATAGTGAATCATATAGCTTATTTAATTCAATATTCCAGCAGCTTAGGAATATGTCTTCTTCTGAAGATTTGATAGAGCTTTTTACTGTATCTAAAGCTGCTTCGTAACCTTCAATAACAAATAATTCAGTCCAATTTAAGTTAGAAGTATGGGTAATGGTATTTAGTGAACTCTTAATCAGTGTGATGTCACTTAAGAATTCATTCTCGATGGAACTTATTAAGTCATCATAAGGTAAAGGGCTATAGTGTTTTGAAGTTGACTTTTCAGAACTATAAACGGTGAAGACATAGCCTTTGTCTAGCATTTTCTGAAGTGTTTCATATATTTTAGGGCTAGGCACACCTGATTTAACGGCTATACTGTTTCCGTTTAACGGGTGCTCTTGTAATAGAGCAATATAGACTTTTGCTTCGTACTCGGTAAAACCGAGCTTTTTTAATGTATCAATTGTTTTTTGAATTTTCATATTATTATCACCAACTTAATATTACTACTTAGGTAGTAGTATGTCAAACTAGTTTTAAAAAGTGGTTGTTAAATCAGTTCTAAATGTGAGTTTGGCTCAATTTGGAGATTGGTTTGTTACCAAGGTTAATATACATCATTCAAGCGCATAAACTATTACACCACGACTTCAAAGGAGAACTGCCTACTATGTATGAGATCGTTGCGATGACTCAAGGGGACGTGACGGGAGATGGGATTCCAGACACTGTGTATGTGATGGGGTTTAGGGAGTCTGATGTGTCGATTATTAGAAAGATGTCGCTTGTGATCAATGATGGAGCGACCAATCTGCTTACGAATATATATTTAGAAGAAGATATGGGCTATGATCCTGGGTTGTTTTTGGGAGATTTTACGGGCGATGGGGTGGATGATATTTTCTTAAACATTCCATCTGGTGGAAGTGGAGCGACGAGCTATAATTATATTTATTCGTTTGTGAATCAACAGGCTCGATTGCTGTTTGACTCGAATGTTTACAACGCGGAATACCCATACACTGTAACATACCAGGATAATTACAAGGTTGAAGTGGTCAGTGAGAAAAATAATACACGCTACATGATTGATTTAACTTTGCATGACCCTGAATATTTAAATGAAATCTATCATGAAGATGGTAAGTTGAAGGAACCCATAATTGGTTGGGTGGATCCGGTTAGCGGCTTGTATCCGATTGGATATAGCTCGAGGGATCAAATCTATATGTTGTTGGCGTATCAACAAATTGCGGGTCGATACCATGCCGACTCATTAGGGTACGTTCAGAACCGGTTGAAATGGGATGGTGAAAGGTTTGTGTTGGATTTTCAGGATGTGGGGATCTTTGGTTCGGAGAGATGAAGAATTATTTGAGGCAAAAACGCAACAACTTGCTTAATCTTTTAATAATTGATTTAGGCTGTTTTCTCAAAGGTTATTGTTTTTCTTGAACTAAATTCATCATAAGGAATTTTCTGTTAAAATAGGTATATTACTTAATCGTCAGATTATTAAATTATTATGGGGGAAATAAAATGAAGTTTAAATTGCTATTCTTGCTGATTTGCTCGTATTTAATTGCTTTTTCAACAAATTTTATACCATCATTGAAACATCCAGACTCAAATATGAGTATCTTCAACTTACTCGCAACATCCTTGTTTCTAATCGCTTTAATAATATTCATTAAAAAAGCTTCATATAGTGGTAAATCTAATAAAGGATTAAAGCTATATTTAATATTTGGTTTTATATCTGGCTTAGTTGTATATGTCATTAAAATGTTTGAAGTCACTTTGATGGATTACGCTGTTTTGGATATGTTTGCATCAATTCAGTATCCATTCTATTTGCTGTTCACAACACCGTTATTTGGAGTGAATTACCTATTTGCCATAAATTATGAAACTTTTTCACTGTTGATGTCAGCAGTGTATGTCCTTGCATTCATTTTAATAATGAGTTTTAAAAAAGTAGACACCCAAAATGTATAAAAAAATGTATAAACATACTTCTTGAAGAGTTCTTTCTTTATGCAGCACCTGAGGTTGTGACATGATTATGGTTTAGGTTCATTTTTATTACTACTTTTGGTCTCAAAAATAATTTGTTCTTCACCAAATCTAGTAACACGATCAATAACCGTCATTTCTAACTTTTCTAATAATCTACAAGAGGCCACGTTCGCGGCTTGTGTTTCAGATACTAGTTTGGTAATCCCTAAATGATTAAATGCATATCGAATTATTGCATTCACGATTTCATAGCCGTAACCTTTTCCCCACCATTCAGGCAAGAATTGATAAGAGATTTCTGTTGATTGACCATCGTGATGTGTGTCTAGGAAAGTTAGGCTAATGAATGTATCAGGCATTGTTCAAGGGCTAAAATTATAAATCTAGAATCTCGCTAAATGTTAAAAGAAAAGGTTATAGCCTATATATCCCAGTACTAACAATAAAATAATGACTAGCGTTCCTTTCCAATTTAAACCTCCTACCAAATCAACCAGACTGCCGTTTTTTCCTCTTTCCCAAGAATCTTTCATTACACCAAATGGGTTCCCTTTCCACTCTTGTTGCCTGATTCTCTCTCTTCTTTCTTCAGGTGTTTCTTTCTCATTTTTCATTTCGCACTCTCCCACTAAAGTAATAATCAATGTAATCTTAGAAAAGTGTAACATCAAATTAATTTGTTTGGCTAAATATTTCGAAAATATCTATCTCAAAAGCGTCATTGGTATGCTCGACCACTGTTCAAGCCACTCCTATTCCAACTTGATTAACATTACCATAAATTGTAACATATTGTTAGGATGAATATTAGAGGAGTTTGGTTATGTGGCATAATTTGTATAAATGGTCGTTATTAATATTGGTGTTTGTCATGGTTAGTGGTGGGCTATTTATTGGAACAAATATTTACATGGATGTGAATGACGATACTAAAGAAATTGCATTGGAACAGAAAGACTATGAAACTTTAACTATTGAACCATTAAATGATGAGATTAAAGAAAATCTCAAACCGAAAAATAGAAAAGTTAAACCAGTTTCCTCAGACATCATCACGCATTCAGAATACAGAACTTTAGATGACTTTGTGAAGGGATTAAAAAAGAGTGTCAATGGAAAAACGGATCACCCATATACTGAAGAAGATTTACACTACCACATAGGATCATTTGGCACAAATTATACTAAGCATTTTCTAGCATTAACTGAAGATGCAGAGGAAGAATATTTCTTATACAAGTTATTGGAGAAAACAGAAAAGTTGTATCTGAAAAATGGTCCTTTAAGCGACGAAGAGAGAGTACAGGCATTTAATGAGTTGAAGACTTTTGTGAATCAGTATTAAGCGAATTAGGTTATTTTAATAGATCTAGTAACACAAATGAAGGGAAAGGGACCATGAGCACACTTATCAGTTATCAGTGGGAAATTTTTATTACAATCGAGATTATATCGGTGTTGGCCTTATTGTTATTTGGGTTATTTCGGTATTATCTAGGTCAGAAAAAGACAGGTCTAATCTTAATTGTAGCTTTTCTAGGTTTAGTGCTTCTAGAAGCTGTGCTAGGGGTATTAATCTATCAAGAAACAGGAGAGTTTTCTACGTTTACTCTCATTATCTTAATCTTTGTCATATATGCGTTTACGTTTGGAATCTATGATTTTTTAAAGCTAGATCGGTGGATGAGGAAGAAGTTTGGTCAGTGGCGGGGAGTTGAACTTCTTACAGAAAAAGATTATCAAATTATGGTTCGTCAGAAAGACCCTAAGCACGTAGCTAAAGTTAATCGTCGAAGTGCCATGATTCATTTGATTATTTTCGTTATTGGGCAGTTTGTATTTTGGTCATATGGGACGAATGGTTTTGAAGAGATGGTAGGTTACTTGAAAGATTTATCTTGGTTTGAGACGGGAGATTATAGAGATTCCCCTTACCCTAACGAAACATTGTATGGAATAGGTAGTGTTTGGATTATCGTGTTTATAGTTGATTTTATTTACTCGTGGTCATATACGATTTTTCCAAAGAAGTCATTTTAGGTAACCATGTTTACTCCCATACCTCTCCGGGTATCGTTTTATATAACTCATAAATCGATGGAGGGATTTGAGTGGCGCTAACGGTAAAAGAATTAACGCAGAAGATTTTAAATCATGAAAATGTGTTTATTTTAGATATTCGTAGTGAAGAGGACTTTAATGACTGGTCCATCAATGGTAAGAATGTGAGTAGCATTAATGTTCCTTTTAAAAAGCTAGAGCAAGACTATGACAATGTGAAACATCAATTCCCTGAGGATCAACCGATTTACGTTGTATGTGCAAAAGGGATTTCGTCACAGAAGGCGGTTGACTTTTTACAAAGCAAAGGGCTCGTGCAGGCGACGTACGTTGAAGGTGGCATGACGGCTTGGAGTGAGCATCTTGAGCCGGTTAAAATTGGGAACCTAACTGATGGAGGAGAGCTTTATCAGTTCATTCGAATCGGAAAAGGTTGTCTATCTTATATGGTGATGGCGAATGGTGAAGCGGCTGTTATTGATCCCGTACGAATGACGGATACGTTTAAGTCGTTTGCGGATGATAAGAATGTGTCGATTCAATATGTGTTTGACACACACTTACATGCAGACCATATCTCTGGAGGGAAGTCGCTTGCGGATGAAGTGGGCGCGGATTATTACTTCCCAACTAAAGACGATGAAGGTCTAACATTCGATTACAAAGAGGTTCAAGATGGCACGACGGTGAAAGTCGGCAATTCAGTTGACGTCTTGGCCTTTTATTCGCCTGGCCATACGATTGGCAGTACCAGTTATATCGTCGATGAGAAGTATTTATTAACGGGTGATATTTTATTTATTGAATCAATTGGCCGACCTGATTTAGCGGGCAAAGCCGATGCGTGGGTGGATGACCTTCGCAAGACGCTTTATGAACGGTATAAGAAGCTTGCGGATGATCTGGTGGTATTACCTGCTCATTTCGGGGAAATGAAAGAGATTAATGACGATGGCACGGTTAAAGATACGATTAAAAATATTTACGAAAAGAATGATCGCCTTCAGGTTGACAGTGAAGAAGACTTTAAAAGTCTTGTGACTGATAATCTTCCGCCTCAGCCAAATAGCCATGAGGAAATTCGTAAAACGAACATGGGTCAGAAAAATCCTGAAGAAGATGAACGCCGCGAGATGGAAGTCGGACCAAATCGTTGTGCGGTGTAAGGTGAATAATTTTGAAGCACGTGGATTCTAGTTTAGAGTCCACGTGCTTTATTTTTATCTTATAAATGATTAGAAAATTATGTTAATATTAGTGTAAAGTCTAATTTTTAAGATGTTTATTTAGGAGGGGGCTTTATGCACCAAGTTTCACTCAGGGATATCCAACAAGAAGACCTACCAATTTTCTTTGAACATCAGAAGGATCCTGTCTCTAGTCACATGGCTGCGTTCACTTCTAAAGACCCAACGGACTGGGGTTTATTTTCGAATCACTGGAATCGTATTTTAACGGACAACAACATCATTAAGAAAAGCATTATTCACGAGAATCAGATAGTAGGTCATGTGATTAGTTTTGAGATGTTCGGTGACCGCGAAGTGACTTATTGGATTAACCGTGAGGACTGGGGAAAAGGTATAGCGACAGTTGCGCTTAAACAGTTCTTGAATTTAGATCCAACACGCCCATTATACGCCCGAGCCGCAAAAGATAATATCGGTTCTAGGCGAGTGCTTGAAAAATGTGGATTTACTATTATAGATGAAGATAGTGGATTTGCGAACGCTCGTGATATGGAAGTTGAAGAGTTTGTTTTTATGTTAAGTGATTGATTGGAAAAATATGTTACAATTAGTTTTAGCAATTTTTGTTTAAATGGGGATCGAGTATGGAAAATTGGATTACAGACATTATGAGTGAATTTGGCTATGTAGGAATTATGTTTTTAATTGCTATAGAGAACATATTTCCACCTATACCGTCTGAAATCATACTGACGTTCGGAGGGTTTATGACCACTACCACTAAATTAAGTATGTTAGGTGTGGTTAGTTCGGCAACAGCAGGTTCAGTTGCTGGTGCTATAATTCTATATTTAGTAGGATTACAAATGGATATAGCAAGATTAGAGAAAATTGTAGACAGGTGGGGACATATCCTTCGAATAACAAAAGAAGATCTACATAAAGCTGATGCTTGGTTTGATCAATATGGTCCGTGGACAGTCTTTATTTGCAGGTTTATCCCATTGATTCGTAGTTTAATATCTATTCCTGCTGGTATGTCAAATATGAATATCGGTCTGTTTTTGTTTTTTACAACTTTAGGGACTTTAATTTGGAATATTGTTCTTGTGTACTTAGGTGCTTCAGTGGGAAACTCTTGGGAAGTCATTGTGGGATATATGGAAATCTATTCAAAAATCATTTACGTTATATTAGTTTTGCTTTTTATAATCTTAGTGTATTTTTTTATAAAAAGAAGAAGGTGATTTACAACATTATAAAGCAACAGTAAATTTACTAGGAAACACAATAATAGATTAACCAATGAAATAGGAGCGAAAATACATGAAAAACTACAGTTTGATTTCTACCACGTGCTTAGGATTATTTATTGTTTTATTCTCATTAATGATTAATAACGTTTCTTTCGGTTCATTTGGCAAGGTCGTCATCATTTCAATGTGCTTACTACCACTGTTAGGAACTATATTTGGCTTAAAAAGTAAAAAGGGTATAAGCAAATGGCTTTTAATCATTTTAAACATAAGTGCATTAATCACAATGTTATACATTCTTGTGCTTGGTTTTGGAATGGGTGAAGTATAAAAAGTAATAAATATTAATTACGTTTTAATGAGTTAGTTGAGAAGCGGAGGAGTTATGATGGTTAAAAAACCTTTTATGCTATCGCTACTTATAGGCTTGTTTGCTTTCTCTTTGACATATTTGGTGACTTATATTATTAACTCTTCCCACCCCTTTTGGGCGAGTATGTTAATAGGTCTTCTCATCTTCGAATTATGTTACTATTATTATTTCCATAAAACTAAGAAACAAGATGAATTTTAATTAACATTAGTATTTGGACATCTGAGGTGATTACATTTTGTTAAAAAGAACAAACTTAATTTACATAATAGGATTGATTTTTATAGTTTCTTTCCTTGTAAGCTGTGAAAATAGTGAGGAAGTCATTAAAAATAGTTACTACCTGTCCTTATCTGGCGAAAGTAAAAATTGGGAAGTCAATTCCTACGAAGTCGTAATTATGCCGGATACGTTTAGTGCGGGCAATGGTAAGTTAACGATGAAAAATGATAAAGAAGTAACGTCACATTTTTTTAGCATTAAAGTTCATGCGGTGATCAATGGACGTGACGAAGTTGTTCAAGGAAAGTCAGTAACTGTGACTGGTGGTGAGGAAAATATCGCTCAAACATCGATTGGAACCATTGAAGGTGGAACCTATTTTAAGGAAAATGGTGATCCCATCACGCTTAAAGATGTTAGTGACATCTACATGATTATTCAGTGGCAAGATGGCAACCAAGACATGGAAGAAAGAGTCGACTTATATAATCCAGGGGATAAATTTAGTTTTTAATTTAAAAGGATGTATCGCCGAATGACTCATAAACATATTAAAACGATTCAGAAACACTATCCAGAGTTACATATTGAGGATTACTACATAAATGACATCGGTCAAAATAATGATGTCTTAATTGTGAATGGTTCCTTAGTATTTAGATTTCCAAAATATAAAGAAGGGGTCGATCAACTTAGAACTGAAACTAAAATTTTGAACTATATTAAAGGCAAAGTTTCACTCGCGATCCCAAATCCAATCTATTATTCTTTTGATAAGTTAGAGCCAGGCGACGTTTTTACTGGTTATGAACTCATTGAAGGCGAACCATTGTGGAAGAGTCAATTTGAATCGATTAAGAACAGTGAACAGGTTCAGGCTCTAGCTGATAATCTCGTTTCGTTTTTAATAGAATTACATTCAATTTCAATAGGTCGAGTCAGGGGAGAGTTGAACTTAGCAGAGAATCATCCTTTAGAACAAATGAGTCAATTATACGAAAAGATTAGGCTTGAATTATTTCCGTACATAAGGGATGTGGCTCAAAGGGAAATCTCTCATTCGTTTGAAACATTTCTTAAAGGTGAGAGTTTCAAAACTGCAGACATAGCCCTTATTCATGGCGATTTCGGTGCATCTAATATCTTGTGGAACCCGGAGTCTGTTAGAATATCTGGGGTTATAGACTTTGGCGGTTCTGGTTTAGGAGACCCTGCATATGATTTCGCGGGTATACTTTCTAGCTACGGAGAAGAATTTTATGAAATTTGCGTTCAGAAGTATCCGAATAGTGATGATTTAGACAAACGAGTGAAATTTTACAGAAGTACCTTTGCGTTGCAGGAAGCTTTGCATGGGATTGAAAACAATGATCGAGAGGCGTTTGAGAGTGGAATTGAAGATTATAGATAGTTAAAGACATTTAAGGGAGAGATCGTTTGACACAAATTAAAAGTATTGGACGTTTTTTAGAATTAAATGATGATGGATACCTCATCAATGAATCCAGTAAAAAGAATATTAAGCCTGCTTATTACAACGTGATTGAAGAAGTTATTAGAACATATCGAGCTCATTTAGGGGATCATCTACATAGCATATATGTTAGAGGGTCCATTCCTCGTGGATTAGGGCTCGAACATGTGTCTGATTTAGACACTCTGGCTGTTACAACTGAAAAGACTTTAGATGCTGATTTAGAATGGGTTGAGAGGGCTGAAGTAAAGATCAATAATCAATTTGAATATGTCAATGGATTGGAACTCAGTGTCTATCCGATTGAAGATATATTAGAAGTAAATCGATTTTCCGTTATTCCATTTATCATTAAAACACATAGCATTTGTGTTGATGGAAAAGATTTAAGTGTCTTTTTACCCGATTATAAACCTGACAAAGCCTTAGGTAATGAGCATCTCATTAATTTATCAAATCAGATTCAGCAAGCAAAAGAGGACCTTGAAGGTAACGAAGATGATGAGGATATTTTGGATTGTTGTCAGTGGATTATGAAAATCATCGTAAGAGCTGGGCTTGCGCTTGTGATAGAGGAAGAAAATAAATATACAAGAGACTTGTACCCAGCATATAAAATCTTCTCTAAATATTATCCAGAGAAAGAAGCGGACATGGAACAAGCTTTTAAATATGCCATTGAACCTATAGACAATCCAAACGAAATTATAGATTTCTTAAATGGCATGGGTCATTGGATGGTTCAAGAGGCTGAAAAGTGGTTGGAGAAATATAATCCTGACAAAGAAAGCTGGTTGAAAATATAAATAATAAGTAAGGAATTGAGTACATGTTACACTTACAGAAAGTAAAATCAGAAAATGAATTTATTTTGCATGGATCATGCAATTTTACATTTATGAATTTAGTAAATATATCCCCGATATTAAACTGGAACATGACGGATCATACAAACGGTTTAATTTAGAAAGATATTGGAATAGTGATAACTTCCACGCTCATTTTATAATGCTAGATGATGAGTTGATTGGTTTTTCACTAGTACAGAGTGCAACACAGGCAAGCCCCAATTCTGTTGAAGAATTTTTTATTATGTCCAACCATAGTGGACAAGACTACGGTAAGGATGTTGCAAAAAAGTTGTTCGGCATGTATCCAGGTGAGTGGAGAATTACTCAAATTGAAAATAATCGACCTGCCTATGCATTTTGGAATGGATTAGTTAATGAAGTCACCAATGGTAGACCGTCTTTGAAGGGGCAACCTGTACATTAGCAATTCATCACTTTAGTGAGCTTGTAACTCCGTTTCAAGAAGTTTTTAGAGTCCTTAATAAAGGTAGATTTGTCATTTTTACTTCCTCCCCTGAACAGATGAATAACTATTGGCTTAAAGAATATTTTCCCAAAGCGATTGATAACTCTGCCAATCAAATGCCAAGAGTAGATAAAGTTAACGATACATTAAAAAAAGTAGGATTTAACATCGTGGGTAATGAGACCTTTTTAATTCAACCTGATTTAAAGGATTTTTTTCTTTATAGTGGCAAGTATAAACCGAAAATGTATTTAGATGAAAAAGTCCGTTCAGGAATTTCTACTTTCGCTAATTTAGCTTCAAATGAAGAGGTCGAAGAAGGCTGTATTAGACTGAAAAAGGACATTGAAACTAAGAAAATAGAAGACGTTGTAAATAAATATAGTAGCGATTTAGGTGATTATACTTATATTATTGCTGAAAAGAAATAGAGTAACTGTGGCAATAGTTTAAGAATGCACTCCATAATAAGGAAATGATAAATATGTTTTTTGTTCAAATGTCAGGTTTTTCTGGTTCGGGTAAATCCACATTAGCTAAACAAATTTCTAAGAGAACTGGGGCAATTGTAATTGATCATGATATTGTTAAATCGGCATTATTACTTAGTATTAACGAAGGTGTTTTAGACCGAAAATTATCAGGTAAGATATCATACAATATTGATTGGTCTATAATTGAATTCCAATTATCGCAAGGGATTAGTGTTATATTTGATAGTCCTTGTCTATATGATGAGATGATTGAGAAAGGTACGATGTTGGCAAAAAAATACAACGCTAAATATAAGTATGTCGAATGTTACCTTGATGATATTGACGTCATAAACTCTAGATTGAAAGATCGTGAAAATTTAATAAGTCAAATAAAAGAAGTCAAGGATGAAAAGGCATTTAAATATACAATTGAAAACGCTAAAAAACCATCTGACTATGAGTGTTTAGTTGTTGATACTGGAGAGCAATTAGATACATATATAAATGAGGTATTAGATTACATAAACGCATAAGTTTTTTGTTTCCTTAGCTAATTATGAACAAGATTATATGATCAATTAATAATCTATCTCTTTTGCTTTATTCAAGTAAGGGGGGCAATAGTTAAACAAGAGAATCGCGTGTTGATCAACTAACGGGGTAGGAAATCACAAAAGTAATGCGCATTTACTTTGAAATAAGATTAAACGGGGGTTTATATGCGGAAAGTTTATCTAGATAGAACAGAATTTATTGGAGCTGTGGGTGTAGATATAGAAGATACTGAAGTTATAATAGCAGGGACAACAATTTTTCCTATGAGTGCTCATGATAAGAATGAAGAGTATCAAAAATGTGCTAGCGATTATGATATTCAATTTATTTTTGACGATGATATTCCACATATAGAGTTTTTTACGGTTCCACATGTAGATATTATGGCAAAAGATAGTAAAGGTGGATTTATCGGAACTGTTTATCAACAGTGTGATTCGGAAAGTGACGCACCAATTTGTTATATCAATAGGGATTTAGAGTGCTTTATAATTTCTGAAAACGCAGAAGATTTTCTGAGTAATATAGGAACATGGCAAGACAACATGAAACTCTATGATGAAATTACCGTTTATCGTTCGAAAGCAGAAGCAGAAGCTGAACTAGAATTTATCGATTTGTCTATCTGACAGGCCTCCATTATTATAAATTCATATTAAATTAACGGGAGCGTAAGTTAAAGTAGGATATTGCTTTTGATCTACTAATGGGGGAGGATAGTGGAACAAATCATTGAAATGAATTATAAAATTACAAGGTATTCCTTTCTACCATAGAAAGAAGGAATTGTGATGATTAAAATTAATCGAGAAACAAACTGGACTGATAGATTTAGAGAATATAAAGTCATATTAAATGAGAAGGAGATTGGCTTTATCAGTGCAGGAGAAACTTTTGAATACCCACTAAATCAAGGAAGACACACTCTGTATCTAAAAATTGATTGGTGCAGAAGTGAAAAAATTGAATTTGAGGTCAGGGATAATGAAGTTCTAGAATTTCAGTGCGGAGGATTGAATGGTTTTAAATCTCTAATTTATTTCTGGTACATAACATTTAGACATAATAGATATTTATGGATTAAACAAGTTGAATCTTAATATATTAGAGATTTGTTATTTTCAATTATTAAACAAGAAATTTTCCCTATGATCCCTTAATGAGACAGATTAGTCTTATATTTTATTATCAAGAGAAGGGGAAAGAGGCGTAAATCTAATGGAAATTAAACATGTTAAAGTCGAAATATTACTACCAGAAGAGTATATTGAAACTGTAAGAAATAAATTAAATGATATAGGTGTCTTAACAGTCGGAAATTATGATAACGTCGTTTCTTATTCGGTTGTAAAAGGCTACTGGAGACCATTAAAGGAAGCAACGCCATTTAATGGTTCTGTTGGTGAGATATCTTTTGGTTCAGAATGTAAAATGGAATTTAGTTGTTTATATAAGGATATAGAAGAGGTGAAAAAGATCATTAGAAGTGTTCATCCTTATGAAGAACCTGTTATTAACATATTGCCTCTTTTAAATTAACGGGGGCAAGGGTTCAACATGGGTAATCACTTATTGTGCTTAAGAGCAGATTCATTGAACAACGATTAAGACATTGATTCTAAGTAATTCGTACTCAAAATAGAAGGGGGAGGTATTATTAAGAAAATACTAGGTGCTACAGTAACACCGATAGGAATGATTATTTTACTTTTTTTAATGGTAGGAAATTACTATGACCTTCAAGGGGCAGCACAAAGGGCATCAGATGATACATTCACCCTACTCATCACTATGTCTTTGTGGGCGTTTCTATTTGGTGTATTGATAGAATGGGAAGGATTAAGGAGCCTTTTCAAAGGAAAGTTTAACTTAAACTGGCTACTTCTTATTCCAACAGTGATATTGTCTATACTTGTGTTTATACCAAATGTCTATTGGGTGAAATGGTATGGAGTATCACAGTTCATTTATCCTAACATCTTCTTTTTACCCGAAACACATATGGTTTTATCGGTTTTAGCAGGGATCATGTTGGTTCGTTCTATCGTAGAAAAATAAATGAATTTGTGGAAATGGTTCTTAAAGGAAATGGTACTTAAAGGAAATGAACGAGAGTTAGTTGAAGAAGAGAATCGCGCGTTGATCAGCTAACGGGGCAGGATAGTTGAATACAGAGAAAGGTTTACTACCTTACAAAGGGGGATAACATTGAGTAAAAAAATAAAGATATTTTTCAGAATTTCAATAGTATTAAATATATTACTAATCGCAATTGTAGCTTGGGGATTCTATCATATGAACTATGTTACAGAGCGTACTCTTACAGTTAATGTTGCATATAACTTATTTGAGTTGGAGAAAAGCATTACCCATCAAAGTGATAATGATTGGTCAGACCCAAGTTTGGTTACTACTGAGTTAGGACAAGTATTCGGTGGGGTTGATCATAGTATGAACGTCGGTTCTGAATCAAAAACACTTTCTGAGAGCGATATGGGAACCCTTCAGAACTTTATTAACAGTTTGAGGAGTTATCAGCAATATCCTATGGAAACATTAGATAGTTATAGCAATTTAACAGAGGAGGATAAAAGGAATTATGAAGAATTAGGAGAAATTCTTCGTGAGGTCGGATTTGAATCCAAAGAAATGAATCAGTTTAATAGTTGGGAAAAGGATTCTCTGATTAAAAAATTTATGGAGTTAACTGAAAAAATTGAATCTCGATAAGTTAATTGAACTATTTATTGTGTTAAATAACAGATTCATTGAACAACGATTAAGACATTGATTCTAAGTAATTCGTACTCAAAATAGAAGGGGGAGGTATTATTAAGAAAATACTAGGTGCTACAGTAATACCGATAGGAATGATTATTTTACTTTATTTAATGGTAGGAAATTACTATGACCTTCAAGGGGCGGCACAAAGAGCTTCAGATGATACATTCACCTTGCTCATCACTATGTCTTTGTGGGCGTTCCTTAAAGAAGGATATGCAGTTTTCCTCCAGGAGGGGTGACTTATTAATAAAACAGGAATGTTGAACTCAATCAAAAAGTTTTTTTAGACAAAACCCAATTATTAAAAATTGAAGAATTGAAAATGCCTGAGCAAGCTATTGAAGAATTTGATGAAATGTTCATAAGATATATATCAACAGGTGATGGTAATATTTTTACATATAACAGTAGATACCCATTATATATGTTTTTAAATTATGTAATTGAAACAAAGGGCTTAGTAGTACACGGTTCCAATAATTCTTCAATAAATATATTTAAGCCAAGAAATAGTACTCTCTTTAATGGCAAGCCTATTAAAGCTGTTTTTGCTTCATCAGACGGGGTATGGTCATTGTTTTTTGCAGTTCTAAACAGAAAAGGTTATGTTGGTTCCATTAGAAATCTGTGCTTATCGGTTACTACTAATAAAGGGAAACAACGTTATTATTATTTTTCAACAAATAATAATGATTCGAATCGTTGGAAAGACGGAACGATATATTTCTTCTCAAAAACCTTATTCAAACAAGGCGGAATTAGAGACGAATGGGTTTGTGAAACAGAATTGGAACCGCTCGCGAAATTAACTGTTACACCAAGCGATTTTCCATTTTTAAATAAGGTCAGGGTTCATAGGGAAACTGAATCAACTGTAAAAACAATTATAAAAGCACTATTTCTTAAGATATGAAAATTAAAAATATTAAAGATATACGATAAAAGATACCCGTTTATTCCTGATTGCTAGTTTTTGTAGAGTCTTGATTCATCGCTATGACAAAAATCATGAGGATGATACAAGCTGTTCCAAACCACTGAAATATTCCAAAGGGTTCTTTTAACCAAAAGACAGTAGTGAAGACGGCCGCCAATGGTTCAATACTTCCTAGCAAACTAGTTTCCTTAGCAATTAAGGTTTGTAAACTTTCAATATAGAACCAAAAGGCAATCATGGTTCCAAAGATAATGACGAATATTAAATATGCTGAAGACTCTAGTGTTAACGATTTAAAATCCATTTGCCAAGGCGCGTGGACGAAACTTAGTGCTAGACTACCAATAACCATCGCCCAACCGACAACGACAAGCGCATCGAATTGCTTTAGTAAAGGAATGGCATATAGGGTGTAAAATGCTAACGCTACGCCAGATAAGATTCCCCAGATAATGGCTGGGATTGGTACATACAGTTGAGTGATTGAGCCGTTTGTTAAGAGGAGAAAGCATCCTACTAATGCCAGTGAAACTGTCCATAGATCGATTAGTTCTAGAGTCGCTTGTTTGCGAACTACCGTGTAGAAAATAATCATGACAGGTGCTAAGTACTGCAAGAGCGTCGCAACAGCGGCATTCCCGTGGTCAATGGATGCCATATAGGTGTATTGAACGGCTAGCATCCCTAGTAATCCGAAGATGATTAATGGGATGGCTGTTTTTCGTGTTTTCCATATATCAATGACTTGGGCACGATCTTTTAGGGAAGATTGAACGACTAAGAGCAATATGCCAGCAATCAGCAATCTTGTCGTAACGAGCCAATCAACATCAATCGCAAAATCATGAAAAAGCTTTTGCGAAACGGTGCCACCCACTCCCCAAAAGAATGCGCCTGTTATAACGAGAAAGATCCCCTTTTTTTTATTCATGATGCTTCTCCACCTTAACTGAAAATCTAGAAGATAGTTTTGTAAACCTGCAGGTAAATTCCGAAAACCTGCCGATAAAATTCGAAAACATGACGATAAATTCCGAAAACTTGCCGATAAAACGCAAAAACATGACGATAAATTCCGAAAACTTGCCGATAAAGCTCAAAAACATGACGATAAACTCCGAAAACTTACCGATAAATCTCAAAAAGTTGACGTATCCCTAACCTGATCAGTTACGTTCTATATTCCAAAGTCAGCACACGATGGTCTTCCACACAACCATTAGCTTGCATCGTTTTCCTCATAGGCACGTTATCTATCTCAGTTGCGCCTAGATATGTTTTGGCTTTGAAATCTTCTCGCAACCTTTCAAGGCCGATTAGGTGCAAATGGTGGCCGTATCCTTTGCCACGATGTTTTGGGTGGACGCCGATCCAAAATAGACGCCCTTCTTGATTTCGCCCAGGCTCTAGGTGAGGCAGGACGACTCCGATTGGTTCAGAATTAATTTTAAAAACGGTGAACATCTTCTGGTACTGTGATGGCAGTTCGACCATCATGCTCTTTAGAAATTTCTTGGTATCCGTCAAACTTCTTCCCATCAGTTCAGATAAGAATGAAATCGACCTTTCCTCAGTTGGCGACCAAATCTCGTAATCTAGTGGTTCGCTCTCCAAAGGTGTTTCTAATGACCGCTTATAGATCACTCTTTCGCCCTTCATCTCCATATGTTTGCCAACAAATTCTAACTGGTTTAGATAACCTCTTGGGCAAACTAACATGACTTTCTTAAACTCCGTTTCCTTGATGCCAGCTATCAATTGATCGATTGACTCATCGATTTGGTTTAATTGATTTATGTCTTCAAGTATCTCTAGGATGATCACTTCTTGACTGATTAAACTGTGTACACCGAAATTTTTTAGTTGATTGAGTATGGATTGAATCATGGTTAGTCCTCTTTTGTGTAAAAATTATTTTCTATTTAAATGTCTGTTTTACTTTCCCTTTACCGCTCTCAAACTCTACTTCAGCGTAGGCTCCGTTAACAAACGTCATTTGTGGTGGAACGTGGCCGCAGTCAATATCATATAGAATTGGAATTTGAAGTTCTTCTGCAAGTTCATTGTAAACATCTTCGGCAGTATAATTTCCAACTGGAGTGTTAGCTGGACTTCTGCCAAACATAATTCCACTGCAATTTTCAAACCAACCGGCTAGTTTCATTTGTACGAGTGAGCGACGTAAACTTGCAGTCGATGATTCGGCATTTTCAAGATACCAAATGACTGGCTCATTGTTAATATATTTTTCTCTAAAACTCGCAACATCACCATAAGGTGTGCCAACTACGTGTGTCAGGACATCAATGCATCCTCCCAGTAGGCGGCCTTCTAACTTAACTGGCCCTCGCTCAGTCGATTTCCAGTTAGTTTGTTCTGTTAGGTTAAATATGTGTGGGGTTGGCTTGTCGAATTGCCATTCCTTTTGGTATTTTTCTGATGAGTGTTGAAGGACTGACTCGCCCGGTTTTGTCGACAGGACTTGTTGCCACTTGGCTGTTGTGTCATCCGAATAGTCCCCTCTTAAATCTACTAAATTAGTCCCGTGAGCTGTCGCGATTCCAGTTTTAAGTGTGATCGCCAGCAGTAGTAGACTGACATCCGAATAACCGAGGATCCATTTATTTTGAATGGTTTCAAAGTCGATATGTTCAAGTGTTTCGATTAACAGCTCACCACCCCACGGAGGGATGATCGCATGAATCTCATCATTTTGCATCATTTGATTGAACTCATCAGCTCGCTTTTTAGCTGGTGCTGATTTTGCTTTGTCTTGGGTCCAAACGGTGTCCCCAAATTCAATAGTGTAACCTTTCTGTTCCATACTGTTTTTCGCAGAATGAAGTAAGTGATGTAGGTCACTTGGAACACCTGATGATGGGGCTGTGACTCCTAAAGTTGCGCCTTTTTCTAGAAATGGATATTGAATCATATTTGGCCTTCTCTCATGGTTTTTAGATATCTTATCATGTTGACTAGTTAGAGTAAATAAGTGGGTTTGTAATTTTTTGAAAATTGTAGTACCATTTCCTTGACTAATTTATTCCATATTATAGAAATGAAGATCATAGAATGGTTCTATATCACTTATATAAAAAATATCCTGCTTACGGCTTGTTGCAAGTTGCTTCGATCATGACTATTTTGACAAACTGGGCGGCGTTCTTGGCAATGCTTGTGTTGTTAGATCGATTAACGGAGAGTGGTCTGGCATTTGGTTCTTTATGGGCGGTCAGTGGTTTGATTCCGCTTATCTTGGGCTATTTTTCGGGAGTGTGGATTGATCGGTTAAATGTTAAGAAGTTGATTGTAGTAACGGAAATCACAGCCGCGATTGGGTTTGGATTCTTTTTAGTCATGTTTAGTACGCCAGGTGACTGGCAGTGGGTCGTGTTTTTAGTTGCGAGGTTGTTCATTTTATTATCTGGCAACATCAATGGTACGTGTGTGCAAACAGTGATTCCAGATATCATTGAAAAGGAAGACCTAGTTAAGGCAAACTCGTTTAGTTTTTCGCTTAATAATGTGTTGAGGCTGACGGGAGCTTCGCTAGGCGGGGTGTTACTAGCTGTTTCAAGTTTGGAGTTTGTGTTTCTATTAAATGTAATCACGTGTCTGGTGGCTGCGCTATTAAGCTATCAAGCGACCAAATATTTTGAAACGCCAGAAAAGACGGTGGCACGTAAAAACTATTTACTAGAGTTTAAAGAAGGAATCACTCAGATCAACGTGAACAAGTGGGTGCTGTCAGTGGTCGTAGCAGCGATTTTCTCAGGAATCATTATTGGAAACTTTAATCTGATGCTTCAACAGTTTACAGCTGAAGTTTACCAGGAAGAAGATTACATATTGAGTTATTTATATGTCGCGCACGGGGTTGTGGCATTCATCGTGGCTTATACACTTGCTAAGCGGAACTTTTTGTTTAAGAACCGCGTGTATTATGGTCTGAACTATATGTTGTTCGGTTTGATTTGGATGTGTTTCGGCCTGACGTCGAACTATATTCAAGGGATGATTGTGCTTATTTTATTTGGAATTGTCGGAGCGTTCAATGGACCTTATGAACGTACAACGATGCAACATGAAGTGCCGGACCATATGAGAGGGCGGATCTTTGCGACTTGGCAAACGACGTATTCGTTATCGATTCAACTAGGGGCCTTTTTATCAGGTGTGATCATAACGGTGTTCGGCCTAAGATGGGTTCCGATTATAACTGGCATGATGGAAATCTTGCTTGGGGTTTTTGTTGTCGTGTTGTCGATTAAAGTAGGAAAGAAAATTCATTATCACCAAGCGAGTTGATGGTAGATTAATTTATGAAAGCTTATAAAGCACAAAAGGTAATATCGTATTGGCTGGTCGGACTGATTTTTGTAGCGTTTATTGGGCTGCAGCTAGGGCGGATTCAGGCGATTGCGGATTATAATTATACCCTGCATGAGCTATTATATTTGCCAGCTAATATCGCACTGTATTTCGTGCCGATCTTGTTTTTGTTATATGTGATTTTTTTACTAAATTACTTGATAAAAAGAGAGAAGCGGGGAAAGTGGGGATTTAAGAAGATTATAATCAGATCACTCGTTGTGGCATCCATTATCGGTATGATGTTGATTATTGAACATCAAGCACAAGAAGTCTCAACAGGTGGCATTTTTGAAGTTGAAGAAAAATTGCATGAGGACAGGAATTATTACATAGTCATCGAAGATAAAAAGGTGAAAGTTTCAAGCAATGAGTATCGGTTAATTGAAGAAGAACAGACGTACTTGATCAGTTTTGTGTGGAATAAACGCACACCAGAAAAAGGGAAGCTTGAGACAATTGAACAAGTTAATCAGTAGGGAGTGATAGAAGTGAAACTATTTTTATATGTACTATTAGGCATGGTTTTGGCGTATGCCTTAGCCTTTCTTGAAGGTTTCGGAATGATCTTATTAGGCGGGGCAGCGTTTGGATTGTTGTTATATATCGCTGTTAATATTAGTAAGAATAACTAAGAGTGCCATTTTTAAAGGAGGAATAAGAATTGTCTAAAGAACAATTGAAAGGCTTATTTCTTTTGTGGGTGATGGTCATTTTTGTTGAACTCATTTGGCTGTTAAATGTTGTAGCCAATAATCCCCAAGCGGAGTTTGTTGCTTTTGTGGTCACGTTAGTTGCAGCAACTTTGACTGTTGGAGCAGTGGGGTTGAAATTGGTAGGGAAATTTATTAATTAGCATGTAATGTCTAATAAAAATGTAAAGAGGAGATTTTTTGAAGAACAAAATTTATTTTTTAGTTGGATTGGCTATGATTATTGTTATCCTTATAGTTATTTTCAATCTTACTAAACCAGATGAAAACGACTTTGTACAATGGTTTGAAGATCATTATAATATCTCATGTGAAGATGAAAAATGTCATATTATAATCCTAGAATCAACAGGAGAAAAATATGTTAGTGGCGATTTTTATTATAGTCCATCTAGTGGCTTTTTAGGAATGGCAATGCAAACGAAGAGACAATACATCAAATTTGATTCAGGTGGTAGCGAATACTTTTCAATAGAAGTTAGAGGCTTATTAGGTCAGTTTGAAGTTTTAGAACTTAAAAAGAATCATATTGAGATACAAGAAATTCGTTAAATTTTTATTAAATTAACTTAGAATGGATGATTTAATTGAGCGAAAAATTATTAAGGGTTGGAACCACTTATATTCCAGTCACAAATGTAGAGTTATCAACTGAATGGTACGTCAGTAAATTAGGTGCAGAGCTATCTTATAAAGATGACAATAAAGCGATTATAAATTTCGCAAATCAACTGAAGTGAGCCATACTATGAACTTTAACATGAAAGAAGCTATCGAACTTCTGGAGAAAACCCCCAAGACTTTGGAAAGTTTTCTATCTGGTTTATCTGATGAATGGTTGTCTTGTCATGAAGGTGAAGGTACTTGGAATGTTTATGAGGTGGTTGGTCACCTTATTGAAGGAGAGAACTCGAACTGGATTCCTCGAGTTGAGTGGATTCTCCAACAAGGATATCGTAAGCCATTCTCTCCATTTGCTCGCTTTGCGCACTTGCATAATAGTGAATATGTATCCATTGATGATAAGTTACAGGAGTTTCAAAGGATCAGGACACTAAATATTGCTAAAATAAAAGATGCCATAGACCCTGACCTCCACTTAGAGTTAAAAGGTGTCCACCCTGCTTTTGGAACTGTGAAATTAAGCGAATTACTTTCAACGTGGGTGGTGCATGATTTAACTCACATTAACCAAATAGTTAGAGTCATGGCTAAGCGGTATGATTCAGATGTCGGGCCGTGGAAGGAGTATTTAGGAGTTCTAAAAGATCATTAATTGAGTCTACTGTATTTGTTCCACGATAACCCTTTCTAACTCAGATTCATTGTCTAATAGTTTATAAGTTATTAACGGTCCGCCTTCATTGGTGTCATTACGTTTGATGTATGTAGAATCATTATCTTTTATCATAAAAATTTCAGCGCCTGACTTTAATTCAATTACAGTAAATTCACTTGTCTCGGAAATCGCGTCATTCGATTCGGATACATTTTCTGCTTGATAATTATTAAAGGCATCAATGACAGAAGCATAGCTCTCTAATGAATCAACACCATTAACATACACATTTTCAACGTTGTTGGTGTCGATGGGCTGGTGTAATAGTAAGTCTTCTGCTTGATCATCGGTGCAAGCTGTCATAAATGTGACTAACATAATCACTAATATTAACCTCACACTCATCCCCCTCAAGGTTTTATTTAGTAAATTATACCACAAATTACATTCCTAATTTGTATTTCTTTGTAAACTATTGGCTATCCTTTTAAGGATGAAAACTTAAAGGATGGTTAACATGACAAAAGGAAATAAGAACTTATTTACAGCTGGATTTATATTGGGTCTAGGTATTTTAGGTGCGATTGATGGTGTTGTGTTCCACCAATTGCTTCAGTGGCATCATATGATTATGAGTCCTAATATTCATTTAGAAATTTATATGGATGGATTGTTTACGGCTGCGTTTTCGGCACTGATGGTTTGGGTGCGATTAAAATTTTTCGTGATGCTAGAAAAGGTGAGCTGGGTCACAACGGGGATATATTTTTAAGTGGGATTTTAGTTGGTGGTGGCGTGTTTAATTTAGTTGAAGGAATTATTGACCACCATATTCTTCAGGTGCATCGAGTAAATCCGATGGCGGAGAATCCTTTGCTTTATGACTTGGCTTTTTTAACTTCTGGTGTCGTGCTGATTTTACTGGGCTTTTGGTTTAAACAAAAAGGACAAAAGGCTGCACACGCATGACGAAGAAAGATGTCTTAATTATACTGGTGTTATTCGTTGGTTTCTTTTCTTTTTACGTTACTCAAAATCCGCATTACGGGGTCCTGAGCGGTGATGAAATGGCAATGCATCATCTTGATATGGTATATGAGGGGTCACCTGAAGTTCCGAGTGAATTGAGGGTGGCTGAGAATCCGACGTATCCAGTTGGGAGTCAGGCATTGAGTCGGGCTGATCATATGGCTGGGATGATGGATGGGGTTGAAGTGACCATTGTTGGGGCGTATGAGACCATTGCTTATGCGACGACCTATACATCAACGAATTCTGGTATGCGAGTGCAAGAGCATAAATGGGTAGTGCATGAGGAGCTCGTCGTGGATGTAGCGGCTGACCCTTTGGAGGGCGGAGAAGAAGTTTTTACTCGTGCGCAACATATGAAAGGGATGAACGACACGGTTCATACGATTGATTATTCCATTCCGACAACGGTTTACATTGTCGATTTTGAACTCCCTAATGGTATGAAGGTATTAAATCATAAGTGGGTGACCGAGGAAGAGTTAGAACCATTAAATTAAGAACACGTACTTAAGACCTCATTTTCTAAATTTTGTTCGTTTTTTTAGAAAATGGGGTTTTATTTTTTAATGATTTAATATATAATCACAATCATACACGAACAACTAAATAAATTAACGCTTGTATAATAGTGGGAATATGGCCCACGAGTTTCTACCAAGTTACCGTAAATGACTTGACTACAAGCGATTTTCATTATACGAACATACAAGTCTCTAGTGCTTGTATGATGCCTTGTATACTTTTTTATAAAGACAAGTCGAATGTGATGAATCGCTTATAGTCATGGGTGATTCTTGCATTCGGCTTTTTTATATTTAAGGGAGGCATTGACATGGAACAACTACGGAAAGCAATCGAGGAGAGAGGGTCTGTGTTATCAGATTGCGTGATTAAAGTAGATGAATTTTTGAACCATCAGATTGATACTAGCTTGATGGTGCAGATTGGTCGTGAGTTTATTAAACGATTTCAAGATGCTGGTATCACGAAAGTGTTAACGATTGAAACGTCAGGGATTGCGCCGAGCTTTATGGCAGCTCATGAGCTGGGTGTGCCGCTAGTGTTTGCTCGTAAGAAAAAGTCACTAACAATGACGGATCATCTTTACACGAGTCAAGTTTATTCATATACGAAAGAGGAAACAAACCAAATTACGGTGTCGAAGGATTTTCTGAATTCGGATGATCGAGTACTGATCCTGGATGATATTTTAGCAAACGGAGAGGCTGCGCTGGGCTTGCTGGATGTGGTTGAACAGTCAGGTGCGAGCATTGTCGGGATTGGGTTTGTAATCGAAAAGTCGTTTCAGTCCGGGCGACAAAAGATTGAAGAGACGGGTTATCAAGTGGAGTCTTTAGCACGAATTCAATCACTCGAAGGCTCGAGCGTGACATTTTTAGATGAAACAAAAGAGGAGGTTTAAACTATGAATCAAACGGTTAATTATCCATGGTTTAAAAAAGAAGATACGGATGCGTTTTTCGCGCTTTTTCAAAATAACCTCGCGAACTTTGTGATTATCGCGGTGACGATGCTTGGGATGGGATTTCCGGCTAGTATTGTGTTCGGAAAAGTGATACCAGGTGCGGCAGTGGCTGTGATGGTTGGAAATTTGTATTACGCTTATATGGCAAATCGTTTGGCGAAAAAAGAGGGCCGAACCGATGTCACGGCGATGTCTTATGGGATTAGCACGCCTGTGATGTTTGTGTTTTTATTTGGTGTAACGGCGCCAGCTCTTGCGCTAACGAATGACCCTGAGCTTGCTTGGAAAGTAGCAGTGGCGGCTGCGTTTTTAAGTGGTCTGATTGAAGCTTTAGTAAGTTTTACAGGAAACTGGGTCCGTAAACAGATTCCAAGAGCCGCGATGCTCGGGGCTTTAGCCGGTGTTGCACTGACGTTTATTGCAGGGGAAATGTTGTTTAATACGTTTTCGATTCCTGTGGTTGGGTTGGTGACGCTTGTCATTATCATTATTGGCGTGATCGGTAAAGTTGCGATGCCATTTAATATTCCGCCAACGTTATTTGCGATTGTGATTGGAACGGTGTTGGCGTTAACACTTGGGTATCAATCGGCGGATAAAGTATCTGAAGGTCTTTCGAATGTTGGGTTTTACCCTATTTTACCTAGCTTAGCCGCATTTGATGGAATGAGTTTGTTGTTCACGGCATTAGTTGGCTTGTTAGCAGTGATTTTGCCGATAACGTTATACAATGCGATCGAAACGATGAACAATGTGGATGCCATGGCGGCAGCGGGTGATTCGTATGATGTACGAGAATGTCAGGCTGTTGATGGCGTTGGTACGATGTTAGGTGCTGTTTTTGGCGGATTGTTTCCAACGACGATTTATATTGCGACGGTTGGATCAAAAGAAATGGGAGCAGGTCGAGGGTATAGTATTTTAAACGCAGGCGTGTTTGGACTTGCCGCTGTGACCGGTGTGATTGCGGCGTTGTCGGCGGTTATTCCAATTGCGGCGGTAGCACCGATTCTAGTATTTGTTGGTCTATCAATGGTAGGGACGGCTTTTCAATCCAACGAAGCAAAATATTTTCCAGCAGTGGCGATTGCGATGCTTCCGTATTTTGCGAATTATGTAATGACGCGTTTTAATAATAGCGCAGGTGAGACGGTTGCGGGCATCTCGGAAGGCATCGTGCCGCTCGGTCAAGGCGCGATGTTTACCGCGATTATCTTAGGTGCGATCACCGTGTTTGTGATTGATCGTGAGTTTGTGAAAGCAGGGTTGTTCGCGTTAGTGGCAGCAGGACTATCTTTTGCAGGCTTCATGCACGCACCTGAGTTAGCCTTCAATGCAGCTCCTCAGTATTCACTCGGCTACTTAATCGTTGCGGGGATGTTTGTGTACTGTGCTTTTCAGGAAGCAAGTGTGAAAGTAACTAAGAGAGAAACCGTTAAGCAACGCGTCGCTTCATGACAGAAACTCCACGGCTCGGGCCGTGGAGTTTTTACATATTCGTAAGGGAAGGTAGAGTGTACATAACTATTACTCCCGTACGTAAAGTTTAAAGCCATGAATTGCTTCCCCGTAATACTCATCATCCCATATGACATGAAATAAATAATAATGTAACCCATGTTCTTCAGGAGCGTTAAAAGATTTATTTTCCATTTCAAATTCTTCTTGTACTTCTCCTTTATGGTATCGCGTTACAACGACACGATCAGGCTCAGGAGCAAAGTCTCCTATTTTCTCCATAATTTCTTCCGTTGTGCTGATTTCATAAGATATTTGATCGTTAGGATTGACTGTAATGTTATGTAGCTCACTCGTAATCTCTTGAGGGTCATTCTTTTCAAGGTCGCATGGCCTTTGTTCAGGTTCCCAACATAACGTGTCACGTGGAGAAAAATATAGTTTATTACTTACTGCTACTTCAAATGTGGGCGGACGATCTAATCTAGCGTTTTCTTCTGACTCCTCCTCTTTGTTCTCCTGGACGATTTCTGTCTCTGATTCAAGGTCGTTAGTAGGTGGCTTTACCTCTTCACCTATACATGCAGTTAATATAAGAATTCCACAAAGTAAAAATAATAATCTCTTCACTATCACATCTCCTTTGTTATGGGAGTTTTTTTAATATTCTAGCATTAAGTTTAGATAAATTCAATTTTTTTCCATACGAGAAGGGATTTTGAAAAATATATAGAAAATAAATATTAGAAATATTGGAAATTTTCCACTGAAAGTTATGAGGGGAGATCGCAATCTTATGTATGAATTCATCATGTTTGAGATGAAGAAAGCCACAAAATCCGCATTCTTTTACATATTGCTAGCTTTATTAGTTCTAGTGGTTAGTGGCTATTATATCTACAATTACATAAACACCGAACGTGTGGAAGACAGCATAGAAGAGACAGAGCGGCAACTTATAGGCTATGAAGGTTTTTTAGAAGAAATGGGATTTGAAATAGGGGACGACATAGATGACGTAAAATCCCTATCAGACGCTAAAAGAATAGAAAACATTCTCATGCTAATTGAAAGAAATGAAACAAGACTTAAAGCGTATGAAAACCAAGATTGGAAAAAGGTTACACAAGTCGAGGTGGGTGTGGGTGAAGAACATTTTGAAAGATCCCCAACACAAGCAGAAGAACAAGTTTATACTTGGCCGACACACTTCAGTCTGGAAGTTCACTTAGAACGCAATCGCTGGCTTCGAGACCGTGAGATTCGTCCCGTATTTCCCATTCATAATTTCTCTGAATTAACGGTGTACGATGAAGTGTTTGATTCAGAAATAGCAGAAGAAATTGCTCATGACTTTAGTAATATCCATTCCTCAACTGGTGTGTATTTTTTATACCGATTGTTTGAAATGTTTTTAACGGTATTCGGTGCGGCTTTTTTCTTATTCTTGTTTGGTAATGTCATGACGAGAGAAGGATTAGGGCAAAATGGTCCGATTCATTTTCTATACACACAACCAGTACGACGTGAATCTGTTTACGTCAGTAAAGTTATCACCATTGCGATGTTGTCATTATTGACGGTTGTAGGTGTTGGTTTATTTTCGTTACTGCTAGGGGTCGTTTTTGATCGTTTGGGTGCATGGGATTATCCTGTACTCATCTATGAACCTGAGTTCCAGTTTAGCTTTATGCCGATGGGAATATTTTTATTATGGTCGGCGTTGTTGTTCTTAATGGTACTCGTTTTCTGTTATGCTTGGCTGTTTTTATTTTCAGTATTAGCAAGACGAACATCGATTGCGATTGGTTTAACCTTAGCTGTCGTGTTTTTGGGAGTGCAATTCAATGATCTAATCGTTGGTACTTATAATCCATTTTTATATTTCGAAGTGTACGACATAATCACGCTGGAAACAGCATTAGTACAGGAGAATTTTAACATCAATTTCGTCAATGGTGTGGTGACACTTGGAATTAGTAGTTTACTAGTTTTAATCGTGTCATATTTTTCAATGAAAGTGAGAATGAAGTAGTGAGGGGGTTTTTGCATGATTGTTAAAGTTAAAGGTCTAAAGAAAAAGTACAAAAAGGATTGGGTTTTAAAAGGAATCGATATAGAAGTAGAAGAACCACAGATTATTGCGCTAGTAGGCCCAAATGGTGCGGGTAAGACAACATTAATGAATTGCATGACCAATTTGTTGACGTATGATCAAGGTGAGGTGGAATTGCTCGGTCAGAAAAATACTGATACGAAAATCTTCAAAGACGTATCATATCTTCAAGATAATCGAATTTTATACGGAACGTTAACCGCTTATGATCATTTGAAATTTATTTGCGATGTTCAAGGATTGCCGAAATCGAAAGTTGAAGAAGTCGCTAAGCGCGTTGGGATGGAAAGTTACTTAAAGAAACGCGTACAAAATTTCTCTTTAGGGATGAAGCAGCACTTGTTGTTAGCGATGGCTATTATTAATAATCCAAAAGTATTATTAATGGATGAACCGTTAACGGGGTTGGATCCAACGAGTGCGATTGATATGCGTCATATTTTGTTAGAGCTAAGAGAAAAAGGAACGACGGTTATTGTATCGTCGCATAACCTTGATGAAATTGATCGACTGACGAATAAAATATACTTTTTAAAAGATGGGGCGCTTTTAAAAGAGTCACTCGAGCAATTTGCAACAAAAGAATATTACTTAACAGTTGATGACTTGAAGAAGGCTGAAGATGTTTTAGAAGGAGCTGCAGTCCCTTTTTCACTTTATAACCAAGAACAAATAAAATTTGAAGAAACAGATGTTGAACTTCAGACTGTCATTAATCATTTAAATAAGCAGGATGTAGCAATTTTAGATATTGAAAATGAACGTGTCGGTGCTGAGAAACGCTATCGTGAGCTGTTTGAAGGGGACGCATCTGTATGAAGTTACTAGTCTTTGAATTTAAGAAATTGTTCTTTTCGAAAAAGTTTTTAGTTTTATTGGCTTTTTTGGTCGCGTTAGTTATACTGTTGTTTTTTCGAAATGTTATTTTAGAAGATTATGTCTTGGATGAAAAGCTATCTGACTACAACTATTTAATAGAAGTAAGTGAGATGAATGCAAGTCATTATAATCGACAGCTTGAACAGCATCTTGAAGAAGGTACAGAAGAATACGAAGAAATTGAAGTGCTTCAAGAGATGAACTTGGAGCTTTTGGTTACAGCTAAGGAACTTCATAGTTTGGTTGGGACAGATCATTGGCAACAGCAATTAAATGTTGAAGTATCTTTCATGGAACAAGTAAGAGATTATCGTATGGCAGGGGGAGAGTATCCCATTTCTGAAGAGGAAATTCGTCATACGATCGCGTTAAACTATCAACTTTTAACACAAGGTCTTCCGAAAGAAATAGAAAACTATAGTCAAGCGCCACCTAACTTTTTGCTTCAAGTAGTCAATTTATGGGTGACGTTAGGTGCGTTAGTGGTTGTATTGCTATTAATTGGTGACTTGATGACCAATGAGTTTGAAAGTCGATCGATTAACTTATTGTTTACGCAACCATTTAATCGGACTCATATTATTGTCAGTAAATTTGTAAGCTCTCTAGTTGTCTATTTAATGGTTTTAGTGGTTGTATTGTTGGCGTCACTCGGAGTTAGTTATCTGTTTGGGACGAAAGGTGATTTCCAATACCCAGTCATTATTGAAGTGGATGGTGTTTTAAGGGCACTGACGGTTGTTGAGTATGTAGCACAGGCTGTTGGATTAATGAGCGTCATGGTGATATTCACGATTTCACTTTACTTACTTTACAACTTGTTGTTTAAACAAACGATTATGACATTGTTTGCCCTGTTAGGGACTTTAGTATTAGGTTACATTTTAACAACTACTATTTCAATGGATGCTTTAGCATGGTTTAATCCATTTAAATACGTCTTGCCTGAACAAGCAATTTTAACGCAAGAAAACGAGAGATGGTACGATGCGATACCTGTCACACTAGTCGTATCAGGTATCATGCTTTTCGTTGCTTCTAGAAAAATTAAAACTAGTAAAGTTGATTAAGAACTCACAAAAATAGAGAAGAGGCTGGGGCAAAATATATCTTAACTTTGAATTAGACTTAGGAGTCAAGTTATTCCTAACTTTCGTCATCTCTATTAGCGTAGTCAGAATGCTTCGCTTTCTGCAGGCACGGCTTCAACTTCCCCAAACTCACTGTCGTTCGTTTGGCGTGATTTTCAGCTCGTGCTGTTCTGCGACGACCCGGATGGTCTAGTGTCGGCGTTGGCCACAGGACGTGGCCGACCTTAGCCGACCTGGAGTCTTAGCATTTTGACTACGCTAATAACAATCAATATTCGTTTTCTAATAAGCTATTTTTTCTTTTGGCCATCCTCTTTTCTAATAATTTATGATAAGTTAATCTCTAAACAAATCGGACAGTGGTCGCTCCCCATGACCGTTGTATGGGCGTCGGAATCTATTAATTGATCCTGAAGGCGTTCAGACACAATAAAGTAGTCTATTCTCCAACCGATGTTGCGTTCTCGGACGGTTTTCATGTAGGACCACCAGGTGAAGATGTCGTCGCGGTCGGGGTGGAAGTGTCTTAAGGTATCGATAAAGCCGCTGTCTAGTAGGCGGCTCATTTTTCCACGTTCTTCTTTAGTAAAACCAGAGTTACCATGATTGGTTTTGTCGTTTCGTACGTCAATCGTTTCGTGCGCAACGTTCATATCGCCACACAAGATCACAGGCTTGTCTTCATCAAGTCTATGAATATAGTTGAAAAACTCATCCTCCCACTCAAGGCGGTGAGGGAGTCTCGCGAGTGTACGCTGTGAGTTCGGTACATAGACCGTGACAAAATAATAGTTTTCGAATTCAAGTGTGATGATTCGTCCTTCTGGGTGTGAGTCGCCGTTCATGTCGTACGTAACATTAAGTGGCGTGTGTTTCGTAAAAACAGCCGTTCCTGCATAGCCTTTCTTCTCAGCATAATTCCAATATTGTTCGTAACCTTCTAACTCTAAATCTATTTGGCCTTCTTGTAATTTAATTTCTTGTACGGCAAAAATGTCTGCATCGACTTCATTAAAATAATCTAAAAAACCTTTTCTTACGGCAGCGCGTAGGCCGTTCACGTTCCAGGATACGAGTTTCATAGGGTGTCAATCTCCTCTCTAATTTCCGACCACCATTTTACCATATTAAAATTTTTTTCGAAAAAGTGATTGACTTACGAAGTGTATTAACCCTATAATACAGTTATCGGTGTATTAAGCACTTAATACATATTTTTTTTGCGCAGGGTGTATTAAGGTGTTAATACACTAACTCGAGTAAGCTTACTTCAGAAACAACGGGAGTGTTTGAGATGAATATACAATTCAACAATCGTGATCCCGTCTATGTGCAGGTGGTTCGCCATTTTAAGAATCAAATCGCGAAAGGGTTTCTAGAGCCGGGGCAGGCGATTCCTTCACGGAGGGAGCTAGCCAATCAGCTGAAGATCAACCCGAATACGGCACAGCGGGCTTATAAGGAAATGGAGGAAGAGGGTTTGATTAAGACAGAGAAGAATCAACCAAGTCGTGTGACCTCTGATGAGACGGTATTACAAAACTTGAG
This sequence comes from Piscibacillus sp. B03, assembly GCF_052246295.1. NCBI lineage: Bacteria > Bacillati > Bacillota > Bacilli > Caryophanales > Bacillaceae > Piscibacillus > Piscibacillus sp. B03. The sequence continues at coordinate 73,078 of NZ_JBQQCO010000013.1, forward strand.
AGATGAGTTAATTGTTCAAGCGGTCGATGAGTTCGTCACGTCGGTCAAATCGATTAATGTGCCACTTGATGATGCGTTAAATCTCGTCAAACGAAATTATGAAAAGGGGGATTCCAATGATTGAAGTGAAGGATCTGGTAAAGAAGTTCGGCCGTAAAGAAGTATTAAAGGGCGTCAGCTTCACTGCCAATAAAGGTGAAATTACGTGTTTAATTGGGGTCAATGGTGTTGGTAAAACAACGATCCTAAATTCCATTATGAAATTAACGCCATTTAAGGGTGACATTTTAGTAGATGGCGAAAAAGTCACGAAAAAGACATTTGAGAACATTGCGTTTATACCTGATTCCACGACGATGATTCCGAGTTTTACAATCGATGAAGCGATGGATTTCATGAATGACTATTATGAGGCGTGGAATCAAGAGCGCGCAGATGATCTGCTTAAGTTTTTTAACTTAAAACGCGAAGAAAAAATTTCGAGCTTATCTAAAGGTAATACAGCAAAGGTGAACCTGTTACTCGGCCTTGCATTAGATGTGGATTACATTTTAATGGATGAGCCATTCTCGGGGATAGATATTTTCAGCCGTGAACAGATTGCAGAAGTATTTACGACACATTTAATCGAAGATCGTGGCGTGATTATTACGACGCACGAGATTCAGGATATAGAGCATTTAATTGACAAAGCTGTGTTATTAGATGAAGGAACGATTTACAAAGAGTTCAGTACTGAGGAAATACGTGAGACGGAAGGTAAATCCGTTGTGGATGTCATGCGGGAGGTGTATCGCGGATGAAGAAATTTTTAAAATTAACGAACTTTGAATTTAACCGTATGAGTAAGATGTTGTTTGTGTTAATGGGATTTGTGTTGCTATTTCAGATGATCGGTGTTGTATATGTTGTATCGGAATATAAAAATCGCTTAAATGATTTGATTACGGATGGCCAGATGTCTCAGGCGCAAGCGCTTGAACAGATGGGGCCATTGTCCTTTGAAATGGTTATGTACAACATGTTTTTCTTAGGACCGATTTTCATTAGTGTTGGTGCGATCTTGTTTTATATCTTTTTAATTTGGTATCGTGATTGGTTTGGCAAGAATACGTTTATTTATCGTCTGTTGATGTTGCCGACAGAACGTTTAAATATTTTCTTTTCTAAACTTATTGCCATTTTCATCGCGACGCTGGCGCTTGCGACGTTCCAGTTTGTGGCGCTTGTACTTGAGAGAGCATTGTTCGATGCGATGTTATCTGAGATGTTTAGAGCGGATATGTCATTACGAATGTTAATGGAAGGTTATCCTGTTACCTATATGATTTTACCTAAGAGCATCGATGGCTTCTTTATTATGTACGGAATAGGCTTAGTTTCCGTGATGGTTGTATTCACGGGAATCCTAATGGAACGAAGCTTTCGTATTAAAGGGATTATTCTGGGTGCGATTTATTTTGTGCTAAGTCTTGCATTAGTAGTATTGCCTGGGATTTTAAATTATGAAGTTTTATCAAGGGCGTATTTATATGATGGTGAGTTACTAGCGATTATGGGTGTATTACTTGTCATTGTCGCAGCTGTGTCAATTATGGTTAGTCGAAAATTATTAAACGATCGAATTCGTGTGTAAGGGGGAGAAATTATGAAAAAGTATTGGAAGTCGGTTGTTGTACTCGCGTTTATTGTGATTGGATTAAGTACGTATCTTATCCAATCATCATTAGCAAGTAGTGATTTGCCACGTATCCAGATTGAGCATGTCAGTGGCGATGAAAGTCTAGTTGAGGGTATAGGACTTTCAGGTTCTTATATAGTTGACAATCGTTATAATACGTTCAATTTCGATGGAGAGGATACAAATTATGGTAGTGAGCGATCGTTTACTGAAGAGATTATCGGAAGGCGTTCGACTCTTGAGGACGAATTAATCAATGAATATCGTAATTTTATGAGAGGTCAACCTTACCTTTATGATAATTTTTATAATAGTGATGATGCCTTAGTGATTGTGGACTCTGAGTGGGACTATTTTAATGGACAGTCTCGTGCAGAGCTACGTGTATCATTTCTAAATAAGGATACTGAAGAGGAACAACATAAAGTCATTAATCTTGAGAATACTCATTATGCCAATGTGTTAGAAGTTCAGTACATTGATGGTCGAATTTACTTATATGTTGAGTTTGTGCAACAAAATGATCGAAGAAAGGTTAGAGAATTTGTCTACGATGTTGAATCGAAAGTGATGGTAAGTGATCAAGAAGTGTTTGAAAGCGATGAACCGGGTGAAAATCGATATGTAGAAGTACGAAAATTAAGAGAATCAATCATGCATGAACCTGCCGATTCGATGGTACTAAGAGCGACAGAGGTTCTTCTTGAAGAAGGGGAAGACGGTCTTCGCGAAACGGAACGAGAAGAGAAGCTCTATAAATATGACATTCAAAATGGTGAGATGACACAACTGGATTTACCTGCAGAAGAATACGGAAGTGCACAACGATTTGACGGACAGTTGATCTATTTCATGCAACCTAGCGAAGAATCACTAAATATTATACCTTATGATATTGAGAGTGAAGAGTTCATGGATGGAATTAAAATGCCGCAATCGGAACCAGAAATAGAATCTGGTTTAGAACATCAAACATCACCATTCTTTGATGTAAAAGATCAACGGGTTTACATGCTGGATGGAAATGCCATTCATGTTATTGATGCGACAACTGGAGAAACAGTTTACGAAGGTAAGATTGTTGTCGATGAAGATGTTGATTTTGAAAATATAAGAATAGATGATTTAAGGTTTCAATAGGTCATACCCCTTGCCAGTGTCGGTGAGGGGTTTTTAATTAGGAAGCTTTTGCGCGCTGGGGGCAAAAGCTTCAATTGGTATTGTTATCGTGCATTTTCGCTTGGGCGAAAATGCTACGTCATTCTAAAAGGTTAGATAAATTCGTTTGTGGGGTAGATAAAATGACGTTTTTTACTTCGTCGACAAATTTCGAGGTAGATATATTCCGAAACGGGGTAGATAAACCTGAAAAAGGGGTAGATAAAAGTTTCAAAAAAGAAGCTTTTGCGCGCCAGGCGCAAAAGCCTCCAATTATAATTCATATGGTCGCTTTTTCGCACTAGCGAAAAAGCATCTACATTAACCCTTAACCTCACTCGCTCTCTGTGCAGCGTGCAGTCCTGCGACAAAGCCGGTTGAAAAGGCAGCGGTAATATTAAATCCACCTGTGTAGCCATGGATGTCTAAAATTTCGCCGCAGAAGTACAGGCGATCCATCATTTTAGATGCCATTTCGTTCGGCACGATTTCTTTAAGCGATACGCCGCCGCCTGTGATAAAGGCTTTTTCAATCGACAAGGTTCCGTTAACTTTCATTTTAAAGCCCTTCATCATGGCTGCTAAATCCAGCACTTCTTTTTTCTTGAGATGGTGATACGTGGTGCTTGGGTCCAATCCGATTTGATCCATTAGGAACAACAAATATCTCTCAGGTACAAGCCCCTTCCACACTTGTTTCACCGACTTATTTGGGCTTTCTTTTGCCATCTTCATCAGCTTATCAGCCAGGTTTTGCTCACCTTCATCTGGTAAGCAATCGATCGCGACATCAAGCGAATCAACTTTGAACTTTTTCAATGCTTTAACGACAAACTGGCTGAGTCTCAAGGCGGCAGGTCCTGATAAGCCTTGATGGGTGAACAGGATGTCCCATCTGTGAGCTTGAATCGGTTTGCCGTTAGGTTTTAAAGCTGTTACTTCAACGTCGTACAATGAAATGCCTTGAAGCGTTTTGTCTTTAATGAACGCCTCATTAGACGTCAAAGGCACTTCAGTTGGGTACAATTCGGTAATCGTATGGCCAGCTTTCTTGGCCCAGGCGTAACCTTGACCTTCACTGCCTGTGTTCGGAACAGATTTCCCGCCAACCGCAATGACGACACACGACGTTGCGATTTTTTCATTTTCTAAAATAATCTCATGCGAATCCTCACCATAGTGAACGGCTTCAACCTTCGTATTCATCCGAGCCTTAACCCCAAGCACGTCCAACTGTTTCACCAATGTGCTCACAACCGTTTTCGCACTATCGCTCACGGGGAACATGCGGCCTTTGTCTTCTTCTTTTAATTTCACACCAAGCGATTCGAAATACTCAATGATCGAAGAATTATTAAAAATCGAAAACGCGCTATATAAAAATTTGCCGTTACCCGGAATATGCGCGATTAATTCTTCATCAGGTAACACGTTTGTTACATTACATCGGCCCCCGCCACTAATTGCAAGCTTGCGTCCTAGTTTATTTCCTTTTTCAATAAGTAGGGTGTTTGCGCCGTTCCTGCCGGCTGTAATCGCCGCCATTAATCCTGAAGGGCCACCACCTATTACAACAACATCATATTTCAATTTAGTTTCAAGCCTTTCTGTTTAAAAGTAAGTAGGATAAAATGTTTATGGGTATGCATAACTTTTGTCCCAATCATTGGGTCGATTGTACGCGTTTCTTAATTTATACCATTCTATTATATGATAAAATATAATGGTTAGATTGAACAACAATTGTAGGTGAAAACATGTCAAACAAGATGATCCGTGGCACGATGATGCTGACGGGTGCCAATTATACATCTAAAATTCTAGGAATGTTATATGTGATTCCCTTTTACGCACTAGTAGGTGATGTAGGGGGAACGCTTTATTCATATGCTTATAATCCTTATCAAATATTTTTAACCTTATCGTCATTAGGCATACCAATGGCCATGGCTAAATTCGTTGCCAAGTATGATTCATTAGAAGACCATGCGACGAAACAGTCGATGTTTAAAACAGGCATCATGTTTATGATGTTAATGGGGCTTGTGACGTTTTTAATTATGTTTTTCAGTGCTGATTGGCTAGCACAGTACTTTATTTCCGATGAGGATTTGGCTAACTCTGCTGATGATGCAGCGTTTGTGATAAAAATGGTGAGTTTTGCGCTGATTATAGTTGCGCCGATGAGTTTAATTCGGGGGTATTTCCAGGGACATCAAGATATGGCTCCAAGTGCTGTGTCGATCGTAGTCGAGCAGATTGTCCGAATTGCGTTTTTATTAGTAGGTGCGTTTATCGTCATTAAAGTCTTGGATGGAACGATTCGAAATGCTGTTGGACTAGCTGCATTCGCCGCGTTCATCGGTGCAATTGCATCAGCTTTCGTGCTGTTTTGGTTTTATAGAAGGCATAAACCAACGATGGATCGGGAACTTGAAAAAACAGGTGGAACATTAGCTTTACCAGATAAAAAATATTATCAAGAGTTGTTGTCTTATGCTGGTCCTTTTATATTAGTAGGTATTGCGACACCGATGTATCAAATGGTCGATCAGTTTACGTTTAACCGGATTATGTCATCAATCGGACTTGCAGAGGTTTCTGAACAAATGTTATCCGTAATCCTAGTGTACGGTCACAAGCTAGTCATCATCCCTGTGACATTAGCGATTGGTCTTGCGATGGCGGTTTTACCTGCTATTACAAAAGCTTATACTGAAAATGATCGACACCTTTATACTCAATACATTAATCAAGCGACTCTAATTGTCATGTTACTAGTGCTCCCAGCTGCTGTTGGCTTGTCCATTTTATCAGTACAAGCATACGGTACGTTATATGAGGTTGAGACCGCGGTTGATTATGCCGGGTCATTACTGAGTTATTATGCACCTGTGTCATTATTCTTTGCTTTATTCACTGTGAGTGCAGCGATGTTACAAGGAATTAATAGACAGAACTTTGCGGTCGTGAGTTTGGGAATCGGGCTAGCGTTAAAAATTGCCCTTAACTTTCCACTCATATTCATATTCGAAGCTAAAGGTGCCGTCTTTGCAACGGGGATTGCTGTATTAACGGCTGCGTCTTTAAATTTTTATAAAATTCATCGTGTGACGCGCTTTAAAGTAAAACCATTATTTAAGCAGTCCTTATTAATTGCGATTTTAACAGCGGTTATGGCTATTGTGGTTGTGATTGTGAGATGGCTAGTCGGTCTACCGTTCGATGCAGAACCTACACGTGCCAAGTTTATAGTACAAGTGCTTGTTGCGGTTCCTGTTGGTGGATATGTCTACTTATGGCTAGCATACAAGACAACCTTGCTCCAACGATTATTAGGTGATCGTGTTAATCGTCTGGCAAAACTTTTCCCATAAGGGGGATCTACATGCGTTTAGATAAAATTTTAGCCAATCAAGGGTTTGGTTCGAGAAAAGATGTGAAGAAGTACATTAAAAAAGGTAAGGTTCAAATAGATGGGAAGACGATTAAAGATTCGTCTTTCCACGTTGATCCTAAAGAGTCCGAAATTGTTGTGAACGGACAAGTGTTGGATTATCGTGATTATATTTATATTATGATGAATAAACCAAAAGGCGTAATTTCCGCGACAGAGGACCATGTGGAAACATGTGTGACTGACTTATTAGACAAATTTTATCGACCTTTTTCGTTGTTTCCGGTCGGGCGTTTGGACAAAGACACGGTGGGCTTATTGTTATTAACGAATGATGGGGAATTAGCTCACAGGTTATTATCTCCTCAAAAACACGTTGAGAAGACTTATGAAGCACACATAGAAGGATATGTGACAGACCAAGACGTTGAAGCTTTTAAACAGGGTGTTGAGCTTGACGATGGATATGTGACAAAACCTGCTGATTTAATCATTGCTGAAGCGGGTGACATCTCGTATGTGCGTGTTGTCATTACAGAAGGAAAATTTCATCAAATCAAGCGAATGTTCGCATCCCTTGGTCATAAAGTAGTTGAATTAGAGCGTTTACAAATGGGAAGTCTAGTGCTTGATGATCAATTAGAACGTGGTGATTATCGCGAATTGACAGAAGAAGAAATTCAACAGTTACAAGCGCATTAATCTACTTTGGGAAGTTTGACTTTTTTATCCGTCGTCGTCCATTCCCCTTTTCTGTAACTTTCAACTAATCCATTATACTGTAAAATATTAATATCTCGTTGAATGGTGCGGTCTGACAGTCCAAATTGCTCAGACAGTTCTCTAGTTGTGGCTGTTCCTCGTTCATTCAGATACATATAAATGTCTTTAATACGGTTTAACATTGTTTCTGACGGGTAACTCAAAAAACCACCTCTGGAAATTTTTTGAATACATGATATGATTGATTTAAAAATATTGTACTATAAAATAAATAAAAAAATCAAAAAATTTTTAATAGAAAGAGAAGTGACGAGTAAATGCCTGACGATCCTCATTATTTTATCGGGTTTCCAGTGCCGCAAGAATATAAGGAGTACTTAACGAAGTGGCAGGAGGCCTTGAAGCCTTTTGTGGATTATCGTAAATGGGTTCATGGACAAGATTTTCACATTACGGTGCGTTTCTTAGGTGGAGTCAACGCAAAGAAATTAAGTGATATTAAACGACTTTTGAAAAATATCGAACAATCACCTCTTCATTTGAAGATGAGTGGGCTTAATTTTTTTGGGAAAGAAGATCAACCTCGCGTTATGTATGCTGAGATTGAACGCAATCAAGAAGTTCTAGACTTTAAGCAGCAAGTGGATGATTACTTAGAAACCATTGAAATTGAGAAAGAAAAGCGTCCTTATCGACCACATATTACGATCGCTAAGAAATGGGGTAAAGGTAAGCTACACCTATCAAAAGAAGCACTAGAAAATAAGTTAGAAGAGCCAAGAACTTTTTCTTTTGGAGTAGAGCAATTAAATCTATATCGTATTCATCCGAGTCGGGAACAAAAGTATGAAGTGATTGAAACTTTTGAGTTAAAGTAAGGTGTTGTTATGGCGCAATTAGTTAAATTACAAGATTACATATCAAGATATGAAACTGACATGTATAAGTATCCTGGTCAGTTTATTCGTATGAAAAAAGACCAGTATGAACGATTGGTTTCACGTTGGGAACAGGAGCAACGTGGTGTTTATTTAGATGAGCCTGAAGAATCGATGCAAGAAGTAGAATCAGCATCCCTCATTAAACGTTTATTTAAACGAAAAAAGCAGGATGAACTTGTAGAAGAGTTTGAAGAAGAGGCGACGGTTGAACTTCCAACTAATGAAGAAGAGCTCAAGCATCACTTTTTAGATCAAGTCTTTTCAACACAACTTGTATGGGCTTCGAGCACTCTTCAAGAAGTGTCTTATTTTGACCGTAAATATGAACGAGACCCATGGCTTAAATATTTTCTTCAACGTTTTCCTGATACGTATCTCGTATTCTATCAACCTAATTTCAAGTTGAAGAATGCGACCATAGAAGGTGAAGTGTTGATGCTGACACCAACTGAAGTGATGTGTATTTCGGTGCTAGATCGTCAAACTAACGATGCGGTTTTTACCCCAATGGATGACCGTAAGTGGAAGGTCGTTGAAGCGGGGCGAGAGCGTACAATTGTTAACCCTGTGATTAGTCTTAAGCGCACCGAGAAACTAGTTCAAAGTATACTTGATTATTATGAACTTGATTTTCCAATCAAAAAGTATTTACTTGCAAAAGATAGTTTAATTAATCATCAATCTGTACCCTTCCAAACTGAATACGTAGACAAGCAGAACTATGACGAATGGTTTCAAAGACAGCGACAATCTCGTTATCCGATTAAAGCCTTGCAGCTTAAAGTTGGTGAGAAACTACTGGAACATACATTACGCCATTACGTTAAACGTCCGGTTTGGTTAGATGATGAGTTAGAAATAGAACACGAGGAGTCATGAGATGTATGTGCTAATTATAAACCCTGTGGCAGGTCGAGGTAAGGGGATTGAGGTTGTTAAGGAGTTTTTAAACAAAAGGCGTGACCAACATAAATTTAAAACGTATTATACTGATTATCCGGGACACGCTACGAAACTAGTAGAACAAGTCGTGTCTCTTCATGAAGACAAAATTCAAATGTTAATTGTCGTAGGCGGAGACGGAACAATTTATGAAGTCCTAAACGGTATGAAAAAGTTTCAAGACATTCCGCTAGCATTTGTTCCGGTAGGATCAGGAAATGATTTTGCTAGAGGATGTGGCATGCCACTTAATCCGAGAAAAAGTTTAGAAGCTATTTTTAAAACAAAAAGATTTAAACCGTATTGGGCGGGGACTTATTTAACAGATCAAAAACCTGATAGATTAAAAAAGTTATTCGCATCTAGTTTAGGGTTTGGCTTCGATGCTGAAGTGGCTGAAAAGACGAATGAATCAAAGTGGAAGCGATGGTTCAATCGACTTCGTTTATCATCCATTGTTTATGTGTTTGGACTTATATCGACTATATTTAATTTTAAACCGAAAAATTTTAATTTAACCATTGATGGAAAAACACGTGAAATGACGGGAATTTGGATGCTTACCATTATGAATCACCCTTATTTTGGTGGTGGCATGAAAATAGCTCCAGATGCTACAATAAATAAACAAACATTTCATGTGACGATTGTTCATCAAATTTCTAAGAAGAAACTATTATTATTATTTTTGACCGTCTTTTTCGGCCAGCACACGAGACTCAAAGAGGTTGAGACGTTAATAGGTTCTGAGATTTCGATTAAATCGAAGGAAACGTTGACGTATCATGCTGATGGGTTTACTGGTAAATGCTTTGAGTGTGAGGTTATGAAAGAACCGACATCTCGGAATGTGGTCAGAAAAATCTAGGAAATTTATGAAATCCTCTTGAAATAGAGTCTGATTATAAGGTAATCTTATTAAGTATCTCTAAATTTTAGGGATGCCAACACGAAGACATCATGTGCAAAAAGTGGGTGAGTGAATTGGAACATGTACTAGGTTCCGAATGGGTTATATCTCCAGCAGGTGGTACTACAGGAGAAGCTTTCTTAGCACAAAATGAAAATCAAAAACTATTCTTAAAGCGTAACTCGTCACCTTTTTTAGCAGTGTTATCTGCTGAAGGTATCGTACCAAAACTCGTTTGGACGAAGCGGTTAGAAAACGGTGATGTGATTACCGCACAAAAATGGTTAGAAGGTCGCGTTCTCTCAAAAGAAGAAATGAAAAAAGAGAAGGTCGCAAAATTATTAAGTAAAATTCACCACTCATCAGAGATTTTACATTTGTTCATGAGAATGGGGAAACATCCGCTTGAACCTTCTAATCTATTAGTTCGATTAATTAATCAATATCGTGGAAATCAACACGTTGATCAAGCACTGATTGCTCACGCGTTAGAGTTTTTACATAAACATTTGGATCAAGTTAGAACGCAAGAAATGGTCGTTTGTCATTCTGATATCAACCATGAAAACTGGTTGCAAGGTGAAGATGATCACTTGTACTTAATTGATTGGGATCAAGCCGTGATCGCTGATCCAGCATTAGACTTATGTATGTTACTTTATCAATATGTGCCACGTAATGAATGGTCAAATTGGTTGAAAATGTATGGTGTTGAGCTTGATGATAATTTATATTTAAGAATTCAATGGTACATGATTGCTTCATCACTATCATATTACATTTGGTATTTAGAAAAAGGTAATCTGGAGTATTCAAATAAGTGGAAGCAACGTTTAATGGAACATAAAATGGCTATATATTCATAAAGTGAGAATCTATATCCAAAAGGCGCCTTTTGGATATAGATTTTTTTTAGTATAATAGATTTACACTATAGACGAACTAGGAGTGACAACATGCGTTTAAGACATAAACCATGGGCAGCTGATTATATAAAAGAACATGAAGGCCTAATGGTGCTAGAACCATTTGAACAAAAAGGGAAATGGCAGTTGTTATTTGATAGCGAACAGCCGATTGGACTTGAGATTGGAACTGGTAAGGGTCAGTTCATCGCGAATATGGCGAAACAACATCCCGAGATGAATTTTATCGGAATTGAAAAGGCCGAGAGTATTATAGTGACGGCGATTCAAAAGGTGAAAGATGCAGACGTTTCTAACGTGCATTTAGTTCATGAAAATGCCGAGGATTTACGGGATATGTTTGCGGAGAATGAAGTGGATACGATTTTCTTAAATTTTTCCGATCCATGGCCAAAAGTAAGGCATGAAAAGCGTCGTTTAACTTATAAGTCATTTTTAGAACAATACGAAAATGTGTTAAAAGACGGTGGTAAAGTTATTTTAAAAACGGACAATCGTGGTTTATTTGAATACTCGTTAACGAGCTTTTCACAATATGGGATGAAGCTTGAAGATGTCTCACTAGATCTACACACTCTAGAAGATGACAACAATGTGATGACAGAATATGAAGAGAAGTTTTCTAGCAAAGGACAACCTATTTATCGTTGTATTGCTACATTTCAGTCATAGTTGAAAAGGAGCGGATCGAATGGAGACATTGACAGTTGGACGTGCGAAGTTAACGTGGTTAAATGGTGGCGTTACCCATATGGATGGCGGGGCAATGTTTGGCGTCGTACCTTACCCGCTTTGGAGCAAGAAGTATCCTCACAATGACAAAAACCAAATTGAGTTACGTTGTGATGTGATTTTACTTCAAGTGGATGGGAAGAACATGGTCATCGACTCTGGCGTAGGCCGTGACAAGTTAAATGATAAGATGAAACGCAATTTTGGTGTGTTAGAGGAATCCAAGATTGAAGAGTCATTGAGTGAGCTTGACTTAACGGTTGACGATATCGATTACGTGTTAATGACCCATCTTCACTTTGACCATGCGAATGGGTTAACGAAACCTGGAGATGGCGAGCTTGTCAGCACGTTTCCGAATGCGAAAATATTCACCTCGAAAGTTGAATGGGATGAAATGAGGAATCCTAATATGCGTTCTAAGAATACGTATTGGGAGGAGAACTGGAAGCCCGTTCAGCATCAGGTTAATACGTTTGAAGATGAGATTGAAATTGTGCCAGGCTTGACGATGCATCATACAAGCGGGCACAGTGATGGGCACTCGGTGATTAAGTTCAAAGATGGTGATGAGTCGTTCATACACATGGCGGATTTAATGCCAACGCACGCGCACCAGAATCCACTATGGGTATTAGCTTACGATGATTTTCCGGTGACGAGTGTTCATGAGAAGAAAAAGCTACAAGATGAGGCGTATGAAGCGGGGAGCTGGTTCGTGTTCTATCATGATGCCTACTACCGCGCTGTTAGGTTTGATGACGAGAAGAAAATCAGCGAGGCGATTGAACGCCCTCGTTATGAGTATGTGTAATGGGAAGAGGTTGGGACATAAGAAAAGTAGCTGATTAGAAAACGAATATTGAGTGCTATTAGCGTAGTCAAAATGCTGAGACACCTGCAGGAACAGCACGAGCTGAAAATCACGCCAAACGAACGGAAGTGAGTTTGGGGAAGTTGAAGCCGTGCCTGCGGTAAGCGATGCATTTTGACTTAGCAAAAATGAAGACGAATATCAGGAGTCACACGCTCCATAATATTCGTCTTTTTTAGGTTAACAAAAGTTTTGTCCCGGCCTCTCTCTTTTTAGTTTAGCTAATTTACTAGAAAAATTTCGGATTTACTAGACAATCTGGGGTGTTTACTAGACAAAATCACGATTTTACTAGACAATTTTGGGAATTTACTAGACAATTTCGCGTTTTTACTAGAAAATTTTTATAAATACTAGACAAATTTACTTCGCAACTAGTCAAACAACACCTTCTCGCGCCATTTGCCGAACCTGAAATAGAGGTAGGCGAATAAACTGCTGATGATAAAACTGCTCCCCATACCGATCGCAATGCCAACCTCGCCGAATATGTCCGAAAATAAGGCGGCTAGTGGGAATCGCAGCACCCAGAACGAAATGATGTTCAACACAAGCACTTGATACATCGCCCCTGATGCGCGGACGATTCCATTTAAAACGAAATTTATTCCTAAAAACGGATAACATAGCGCAATAACCTGAAGGTATCTCGCCCCGAATTCAATGGCCTCCGTTTCATCAATAAATAGCGACACACCGTATTTAGCAAGCGGAATGACGAGCAATCCGATTGTAAACATAATGCCGAAATTATATAATAACGCTGTTTTGGCAATTTTACTGACTCGCTTCATGTTGCCTATTCCGATATTTTGCCCAGCCATACTATTAACTGCCGTTCCTAAAGCATGTGCTGGTAACATGATTAGGCTATCCAGACGTTGCGCAGCACTGAACCCAGCCACGACAGTCGGGGCAAATGAGGTGACGACTGACATGATCGCCGCAACTCCAGCAGAAATCATCGTCATTTGAAGGCCTGATGGGATCCCTAAATGCAGGATCAATTTTACTTCTTCCTTACTCGGTAAAAATGGAACCGTAAACGGTGCGAGCTGTCTTTTTAAAATAAACACTAAACCGATTAAAAACGAGACGCCTTGTGAAAAAATCGTCGCAAACGCCGCACCCGAAATCCCAAATCCAAACACAGAGATGAATAATGGATCCAAAATAATATTCAGAACCACGGCCACAGCAACGATTCGAAGTGGCGTTTTACTATCGCCTAGCGCACGTAATACTGTGCTAATAAAGTTATAACCAAATAAGAAGATGATTCCTAAAAAGTTAATCTGTAAGTATAATTTTGCCTCATGCATCATGGCGGAAGGGGTACCTAGTAGGGTTAACAGTGATTCAGCAAAAATATATCCCAATGTCCCCATGAGCAGGGCTAAAATCGTTAATACTACAACAAATCCATTCAAATAACGCCGCAAGCCTTCTTCATCATCTCGTCCTTTTTGTTGCGACAAAATCGTAAGAGAGGCGTTGTTGATTCCAATCGCAAAGGCGAGCAATGTAAAAATAATCGTACTTGAGATTGCGACAGAACCTAGCGCATCATCGCCTAGTAGGTTCCCTACCCACAAGCTATCGATAAATTGGTACGATGTTTGTAAGAGGCTTGCTAAAATTAATGGACCGGAAAAGTTAACTAACTGTTTGAGTATATTTCCTTGGGTAAAGTCGTGCTGAGTCTTTTTCATCTCAAGACAACCTTTCGATTTTTAATCAATTGTTAAAAATTGAAGAGCTCTATAACTAGTTAGTATAATATAATTAAAGTATAAATAGAAAACTAAGGATACCAACT
>NZ_JBQQCO010000014.1:0-86257 GCF_052246295.1 Piscibacillus sp. B03
AAAGTAGTTTGATTGGCTAAATAGTTTAAGGTTTTTCATCTGCCAATCCAGATGAAAAACTAGAATTGACTACAGGCTATTTTGTTTAGTTTTCAAGGTTCAAATGATGTCGCCTCAAAAAAGCGACTTGATAAATATATCATGGAAGCAATTCAAAAGTCAATAACTTTTTAAAAATCAATTTCAAAAATGATAACTCCCATATCTATCGGCAACAATTAATATATCATAATTTGATGTTAAAAGTCAATATTTTTGTTACCTGAATTTGATCTGTCGTTTTAGAGCGACAATTGACATCATAATACGAAAAGTATTAATTCGTCAACAACAAATTCAACTATTTTTTAGTGCCGCTTCAAAAGCGACAAGTAATATAATAATACGCACACTAATATAAGTCAATGGGTTTTTATATATTTTTTTAATCGATTATATTACTCGCCGCCCGAAACAGTAATTTAAAAAATATACTAAGCGATCACATCGCCTTTCCACTCAAGCATACCGCCTTTTAAGTTAAGTACTTTATAACCTTGTTCCTGTAGATATTGTGATGCATTATGACTGCGGCGGCCCGAACGGCATACCATCACGTACTCTTTATTTTGATCGAATTCGTCTAAACGTTCAGGGATTGTACCAAGTACCACGTGTTTCGCTCCTGGAATCATTCCACCAGCCACTTCCTCGTCTTCACGTACATCAACTACTTCATATTTTCCTGAATCAAGTTCTTGTTCCAATTGTTCTGGTGTGATTTCACGGATTTCATCACTCATTACAATTCTCCTCTCTATCTTTTTATATTTTCATCATATAGAAGTTTTTAAATCCATGTCAATTTTGACAAATGAAAAACGCCCCCAAACGAAATCGTCTGAGGACGTTAGGATTATTTCTACTAATTATATTACTAATTAGCTACAATGTTTACTAATTTTCCTGGAACAACAATGACTTTTCTTACTGTTTTCCCTTCAATCCACTCTTGTACGCGTTCGTCTTTTAGTGCTAGTTCTTCTAGTTCATCTTTAGATGCTTCTTTTGGAACTTCTGCACGGCCACGAACTTTCCCCATCACTTGAAGCACAATTTCTACTGTGTCTTCTACAAGCTTGGATTCGTCATAAGTTGGCCATTCTTCATATGAGATGGTTCCTTCATACCCAAGTAGTGACCAGATTTCTTCTGCCATGTGTGGTGCAACCGGCGAAAGTAGTTTGATAAATCCTTCAGCATAGTCACGTGGAAGAACATCATTTTTATAACATTCATTTACAAATACCATCATTTGCGAGATTCCAGTATTGAAATGAAGATTAGCAAAGTCTTCGGTTACTTTCTTAACTGTTTCATGGTAGACCTTCTCTAGATTGCTGTTTGCTTCATTTTGGATACTTGAAGAAAGTTTATCGTCTTCAACATATAGTCTCCATACACGATCAAGGAAACGGCGTGCTCCATCAAGTCCGTTGGTGCTCCATGCAACGGATGCATCTAGTGGACCCATGAACATTTCATATAGACGAAGTGTATCGGCACCATGAGTCTCAACGATATCATCAGGGTTTACAACGTTCCCTTTTGATTTACTCATTTTTTCATTACCTTCACCTAGAATCATCCCTTGGTTAAAGAGTTTTTGGAATGGTTCTTTAGTTGGGACAACGCCAAGGTCATAAAGAACTTTGTGCCAGAAACGAGCGTAAAGTAGGTGAAGGACTGCGTGTTCAGCTCCTCCAATGTAAAGGTCGACTGGTAGCCACTTCTTAAGTTTTTCAGGATCAGCCAGCATGTCGTCGTTATCTGGATCAATATAACGTAGATAGTACCAACAGCTTCCTGCCCACTGAGGCATGGTGTTTGTTTCTAGGCGACCTTTTTTACCGGTCTTAGGGTCTGTGTACTCTAACCATTCTGGAATGTTCGCTAGTGGTGACTCACCTGTACCAGATGGTTTGATTTGATCTGTTTCAGGTAGTTCTAATGGCAGTTCGCTTTCATCAAGCGCTGACATCGTACCGTCTTCCCAATGAACAATTGGAATTGGTTCACCCCAGTAACGCTGACGGCTAAATAGCCAGTCACGGAGACGATAAGTCGTTTTGCGAACACCGTGACCTTTTTCTTCAAACCAAGCGATGGCTTTCTCAATGGCTTCATTTTTATTAAGGCCATTAAGGAAGTCTGAGTTTACAAGGGTACCGTCTTCTGTGTAAGCTTCTTCCTCAACGTTACCACCTGATACGACTTCGACTATTGGAAGGTCGAACTTTTTCGCAAATTCATAGTCACGCTCATCATGTGCTGGAACGGCCATAATCGCACCAGTTCCGTACGACATAAGAACGTAGTCGGCAATCCAGATTGGCATCTTTTCGCCATTGGCTGGGTTTAAAGCATATGCACCCGTAAAAACTCCTGTTTTATCTTTTGCAAGATCGGTACGCTCGAGTTCACTTTTCGTTTGCACGTCATTCACGTATTTTTCTACCGCTTCACGCTGGTCATCCGTTGTAATGTCTTGAACTAGTGGATGTTCAGGTGATAGTACGGCATACGTCGCACCGAAAATCGTATCTGGGCGAGTCGTGAACGCTTTAAACGTATGGTCCGTGTCAGCAATTTGGAACGTGATTTCAGCACCTTCAGATTTTCCGATCCAGTTGCGCTGCATATCTTTTAGACTTTCTGGCCAATCAAGTTCTTCTAGGTCTTCAAGGAGACGGTCAGCGTATTCTGTGATTTTTAGCACCCATTGACGCATTGGTTTACGAATAACTGGGTGACCTCCGCGTTCACTTTTACCATCGATGACTTCTTCGTTTGCTAGAACTGTACCAAGAGCCGGACACCAGTTAACGGCAACCTCATCCATATAAGCGAGACCTTTTTCATACATTTTGACAAAAATCCATTGAGTCCACTTATAGTAGTTTGGATCCGTCGTATTAATTTCTCGGTCCCAATCGTATGAGAAGCCGAGTGATTTGATTTGGCGTTTGAAAGTCGCGATGTTTTGTTCAGTAAATGCAGCTGGGCTGTTTCCTGTATCAATCGCGTATTGTTCAGCTGGTAAACCGAACGCATCCCATCCCATTGGGTGTAAGACTTCATACCCTTGCATACGTTTCATGCGGGATACGATGTCGGTTGCTGTGTAACCTTCAGGGTGACCGACGTGAAGGCCTGCGCCTGATGGGTATGGGAACATGTCTAGCGCGTAAAATTTCGGTTTATCCGAATCAGCGTTAGTTTTGAATGTTTTATTGTTTTCCCAATATGTTTGCCATTTTTGTTCAATGCTTTGATGATCGAACGCCATATAAACTCCTCCTAAAAATTTAGTTTCCACTTCTTATATATAATAAGGCTGTTTTGGGTTTACTAATGGCGGACGCTTTCCGCGGGCACGGCTTCAACTTCTCCGAATTCGTCAACCTCATTCGGAGTGATTTTCAGCTCGTGCTGTTCCCGCGACGAACTGGACGTTCTAGTGTCGGCGTTGGTCACAAATGCTACTTGCATTACATCTTTGCTTAAGTTTGCGCCGAGTAATCGCAGGCGCAGGACGTGACCGCTTTTAGCCGACCTGGAGTCGCCGCCTTCGCTCACCATTTTTTTAATAAAACAACCTAAACTAAAAAACTCCCACCCCAACCGTAGTTGGGACGAGAGTTTACCCGTGGTACCACCCAAATTAGTACAATTATGTACTCACTTGAAATCCTTAACGCGGATGAGACGGTCCATCTTACTTGAATTCAGATGGTCAACTACGAAGGCGAGTTCAAAAGTTGTAAGGATAGCTCGCACCAACCGCTACCTCTCTGCAAAGCTTACAGAGCTTTTTACTACTCCTTCATTAACGTCGGACTATTTTAATTTAATACATATTCTATGCAATGAAATGGTAAATGTCAACTATATTTGTAACTATATTATCCAATGTTTCATGATATTATAAGTATGAAGTTTAAATAAAGGAAGAGGTATATGAAACAGATCATTCCATTTGCACATAGTTTATTAGACGAAACCGTTTCGAAAGGTTCGGTGGTCGTTGATGCAACGCTTGGAAACGGACATGATAGTTTATTTTTAAGTGAACTCGTTGGCGAAAGTGGGCACGTTTATTCTTTTGATGTTCAAGAGGAAGCGATCCGAGAGTCGGAAAAACTTTTTGCCAAGCACGACGTACATAATGTGACGACGATTTTGAACGGTCACGAAAAAGCTGGCGACGAACTCGGTAGAAGGTCGGTTGAATCCATTGACGGATGCATCTTTAATCTAGGTTTTTTACCTGGAAGTGATAAAGCAGTCACGACCAATAGTAGTACGACAATTGAGGCAATCGATCAGATATTTTTAAAATTGAAACCAGAGCGTTACATCGTCATTGTCATTTATCCAGGGCATGAAGAGGGTCAGGCTGAGAAGAACGAGCTGCTGACCTATCTTAAAAATTTCCCAGCGAAGCAAGCTGACATTATCCGATATCAGATGGTCAATCGAAGTGAGAAAGCGCCGTTTGTAGTGGCGTTGTATAAAAAATAGATACATACCACTGTTAAGACTGTAGTATGTATCTAGCACCTAAACGGTTAAGTAATTGAGAGATTCCTTCAGGATGATAAGGCATTAGTCGGTCAGCTTCCTCTATGTCGACCCATTCCACTTTCAGTATATTTTTTTCTTTTGGTATGACATCTGGAACTTTCAAAGTTTCACCTTTAAATGTAATAAAATGAACATGGTTTCCATCCATAAACGCTTCATTAATTGCGATCACTTCATGAACCTGTACATCATACCCCGTCTCCTCTTTGGCTTCTCTAACAGCTGCGTCCTTCAGCGTCTCATTGACTTCAACGGCCCCACCTGGCAATGACCAGGTTTTGTTCCTGTTTAATACCATTAAAACTTTATTCGTTTTTTCATCAAACAAAAGTGTATAGGCTACATCAATTCGTTTCATATATCTACTTCCCCCATGATTTAAGCGAAAGAAAAAGGGATCACTCCCCCAATCCTTTCTTTTTTTTCCACTTTCGGTAGGCTCGTCCATTCATATAAATCAATTGTGCTTTAAGCCCACAATGCCTTAGAAGTTCTTTCTTGAGTTGTTCTCCATTGTTTAGTTCATCGGCCTTTAAATCGGATAAATATAAGCCAACGAGGCCGGAGACGATGAGTTGGTGGAAGTCGGCGTCTGGGATTTTTTTAGTTGATGTTTTGCTGCCATCGATAAAAAACTTCAGTCGCTCGATTGTTTTTTGTTCATCGTGATAATAATGACAGAAGTTTAAGTCGCCTTCTTCTTCGTCCTCGCGTTGGTCGATATAATAGTCTAATAAAATATGTAGGCCTTGCATATAAGGAAAATAGGATTTCATCACTTGTGCGCTGTAATCGTAGCCGTCCAGTGCATATGAAATAATTGAAAAAATACCAATAGTTGACCCAGTGACTGCGGAGAATTCATTCCACAGCACTTCATCATGTTCGTTTTCATGTTCGTACCATTCGGTCAACCTTGGAACGCGTTCAATCAGTGTCACGTGCTTATGAACTTGTAAGTCTATGTAAAGTTGGGCGAGCCGTCTGACAGCTGGGTAAACGCGTTGATAGTTTGGAATCGATTGTACGACTTCTTGGCACGTATCCACTAATGACTTCAAGTAACCTGCATCGTCTTGATCTTCACGAAGTTCATAATAATTAGGGTGCTCTTCAATTGGGTCCTTAGATATCGCATTGAGCATGGAGTCGTGTAAGCGTCTAAAGTCATCAGGATCCATCGATGTGCTGCGATCACAAAGGTTATCTAAATAATCGCTAATTGTCTGGTAAGCTATGATGAAGTTTATCGCATCTTTCCAACGAGTTTTCGCAAGGGTGGCATAGATGGACCCACCCTCGCAGTGAAAGGTTTTGGTGCCAATACTGGCTTTAGCTTGAGTCCTTAATTCTTCATTCGGTATTCGGTCGGCATAGTTTTCCCAGTACTTTAGACTTTTTCTCACTTCAGGAAAAATATGTCGGTAACACGTATACAGTAATTTTGGCAACGTCCTCGGGACATTCACAGTCAATGTGAACCCTCCTAAACTGGTTCTTGTTTAATTCGATGGTCTAGAAAAGTAATAATATCTTCTAGTACTACGTCACGTTCAGGTTCATTAATGATTTCATGATAAAGGTCTTCGTAAATTTTGATCGATTTTTCGTTGACGTCAATTCCATTAAACCATTCTTTTACCGCTTCAACATCTACTAAATGATCCTCTCCACCTTGGAGTAAAATTGTTGGAACATCTGGGAATTGGTCCATTTTTTTAAATGCCATGGCTATCGCTTTTTCAAATTCATGATACCAGCGGACGGATACTTTTCTTAAAAACAATGGATCTGAGACATCGTGCGCATTGTACGCTTCATTACGAGTTGCGTAATACGACCGGACCCCTGTTTTAAAACGTACGGAAGGAGATGCGACATTTAAGAGTTTTGAAAAATAATATACAGGTCTTGCTAATCCATTTTTCATACCTAAAGCTGGTGAGGATAAAACAATTCCAGCTAAGTCTTCTTTGTGCTGTTGAGCCGTACGGACTGCGATTAACCCGCCCATGCTGTGTCCAAATAGGAACACGGGTAAGTCATATTTTTTCGCTTCATCGATCCAGGAAAGGACCGTAACAATATATTCTGTAAAGGACTTGATGTGTCCTCTTTTTCCTTTTGTCTTACCTTGGCCAGGCAAATCCCCAGCAATCACGTGGAATCCATGGTGATTTAATCGATCAAAAAACCACTCGTAACGTCCTGAATGCTCAAAAGCACCATGCACTACTACAACTATTGCCTTCGCTTGATCAGCGCGTCTAACGATCATCACAACTCCCCCGTTTCATTTAATAAATCTTATTATTAACATATTAGCATAATTCAACAAAGGAGAAACAACAGTATGCTGAAGGTAATTTTGTGAACGTGTAATCCTTGTCGAAATATGTTTATTCACACGATAATATGGTACTATATCTTAAAGGCAAATCTTATGAAAGTAAGAGACGCAAAGCCACGGGCCTAAGGGGGTTTCCTACGGTAGCCGGGTTGCAATCACTTTTTCTAGTGTTTGCGATTGATAGAGGAGTGATTTAAAACATGTATAACATTCTGGTAGTAGACGATTCAAAGTTTATTCGTCAAAGAATTACCAACACCTTAGATCAAACAAAACATTATAGGGTTATATCGGAGGCCTCAAACGGGATTGAAGCTTTATCCATATATCGTAAGTTGAAGCCAGATGCGGTCATTCTTGATTTAACCATGGATCAATTAGACGGGTTTAAAACGCTATCCTTAATGTTGAAGCTTTTTCCCTTTGCAAATGTCATCGTCTTTTCATCATTAACTAGCAAACTAACTAAAGATGAATGTTTTCAACTAGGTGCTAAAGACATAATTGCAAAGCCTAATTTCAAGTCAATTATTCGATCCTTAGACCAAATTTTCGAAGCAAAAATAGCTAATGACTTTCAATAATAGTAGAAAAATGAACTAAAGGAGGAACCACATGATACTCCCATACAAAGGAACTTATCCAAAAATTGATGAAACCGCTTATATCGCAGATGATGTTGTCATTTCAGGTGATGTGACCATTGGGAAGTATAGCAGTATTTGGTTTAAAACTGTCATCCGTGGAGATGTGTCGCCAACTTATATAGGGGACCGCGTCAACGTTCAGGACCAATCGATGTTACATCAGAGTCCAAATTTACCGCTTATTTTAGAAGACGGTGTATCAGTGGGGCACCAAGTGATGCTTCATTCGTGTACGATTAGAAAAAATGCCCTAATCGGAATGGGCTCGACAATTTTAGATGGAGCTGAGATTGGAGAAAACGCCTTTATCGGCGCAGGCAGTCTTGTTCCGCCTGGCAAAAAAATTCCTGCGAACACGCTGGCATTCGGGCGACCTGCCAAAGTCGTTCGCGAGCTGAATGAAGAAGACTACAAGGAATTAGAACGCGTAAGAACTGTCTATGTGGAAAGAGGACAAAACTATAAGAAGTTACAGGGTTAATGTTGACGCTCAGAGATTGTTCTGGGCGTTTTTTATTCCCCATGCTTACTTAAAACCTCACCATCTTTAGACAACCCTTTGATAGCTGTAACCTCACCAATGGTTAAATAGTAACGTTTCCATTCATTCGTGATGATGTCTATTTTTTCATATGTTTCATCCACTCTTGCTTTTACTTCTATAATTTCAGGATTAACTATTTGACCATATGCTACGTGAAAGTCGTGAAGTGGCCTTCCTTTACTGTCATACTCACGGAAAGGTTCTGAGTAAAGACTTAGCTGATCATGGTGATAATGACTCCACCCATGATGTCCAACGTTTTCCCAACCATCTTCATCATTTCCCTTGAAGTAAGCAAGTCCTAGTGCTTCATTTTCTTGAGCACCAGCTAAGTCATCTGGAATCGTTGAGTACATCACAATCGTCACACCATCATACTCAGTTGTATGTATCACACGATTCACTTTAAAAGGAATTGATTTGTCCATCGCTTCTTGAAGGTTTTCATATGTTCTAACCTCAAAGTCAGACCTCACAAACCAACTTATTAATATGATACCTAAACCAACCAGTACCAAGGTAATTCCATTTTTCATAACCTAACACCCTCTTCACAGGCTTATACATCTAATGATACATTATTAAGCATACTTACTAATTATGAAAGCAAAGGAGACTACATATGACCAAAGCTGTCATCTTTGATATGGATGGGACGCTTTTCCAAACAGATCAAATACTAGAATTATCACTGGACGATACATTTAGCTATTTAAGGTCGCAAAATAAATGGAGTTCTGAAACACCGATTGAGCAATACCGAGATATCATGGGAGTTCCTTTACCTAAGGTGTGGGAGATATTATTGCCTGAGCATTCTGTTGAAGAACGAAATCAAGTTGATGCCTATTTCTTGGAACGGTTAATAGAAAATATTTATGACGGGAAGGGCGCTCTCTACCCTCATGTTGAGGAACTTTTTCAGGATTTAAAAGAGAACAATTTTTCTATATTCATAGCTAGTAACGGTCTCATCAAGTACTTAGAAGCAATCGTGAGTTACTATATACTTGATCACTGGGTCACCGAGACGTTTAGTATTCAGCACATTGATTCCTTGAATAAGTCCGAGTTAGTTGAGGCGATCATTCATAAATATAACATTACGGACGGTGTCGTTGTTGGCGATCGTCTCTCCGATATCAACGCGGCAAAAGATAACGATCTCATGTCTGTCGGGTGTAACTTCGACTTCGCACGTGAAGAAGAGCTCGCACAAGCTGATGATGTTATTGATGATCTACTGGAAATAAGAAAAGTGCTTTCATTATAGTCTGCGGTTGACGCTCGGCAAATTGCACGAGCGTCTTTCTTTATAATACAGTTCGTTTCGCCAAAGTCTTTATATGTTTCGCCTAATTAGTGTAATGTTTCGCTAAACTTACAGGAGGTTTCGCCGGATTCGCACGAACTTTCGCCAGTATTAGGTAAGGTCTCGCCAAACTTTTCGGGGTTTCGCCAATTTATAAATTCCATTCGATGTTCACATGGTCACAATCGATATTCGGGCGCTTTCTATTGACATTCGCAGGCTCCCTATCGCGACTTGGATTGCCTCTATCGACATTCGCGCTCTCCCAATCGACATTCAAGCTCCTCCTATCGACAAACAACGCCTCCCAATCGACATTCAAGCTCCTCCTATCGACAAACAACGCCTCCCAATCGACATTCAACCTTCCCCTATTGACATTCCGACTCGCCCTATCAACTCTCACACCTCTTTTATCAACATCCATGGCTCGTACATTGAAGTACTGTCGATCCTCTTATCACTAATTACTGATTTTGCTGTCCCATTTAGTAACCTTTTTCTTTATAAGGTCGTATAAATCTTCATCATCACTCATTTTATAAAACATGGCTAAGGAAACTAAAAGAGCATCTATGCATTCTTCTTTTACATCTTCTATTCCTAATTGTTTATAGTTGCTACCACTAGCTTTTTGATAAGATAATACAGCTTGTGCCGTTTCACCTGCTTCTTCTGATAACTTTAAAGCCATTTGTTCTAATGTTTTAGGTTCTTTTTGACTTAACATCTTAATTTCCTTTAATAAATGCTCCATAATCTAGCCCCCTATTTCAATGATTTATAAGTTTCCATACTTTTCCTTAAGAGCTAAATTTAGTGTAACATTAATTGAACATAAATTGAACATAAATTGGAAATTTTATGGTAAAATCAAAATCCGGCAGTGAGAGTATGAATAAAATAATCGGAATTAGTATATTAATCATAGGGATTGTTTTCGCTACATACATCATCTACAACCACCAACAGTTGCCGAATCAAAATGATGTTTTCGATATAACTAAAGACTGGTCGCCGCCAACTGAAGATGTTTTACTCGTTGAGAAGGTTAATGACGAGTGGCTAACGATTTTTAGGAATCAACATTCCATTATGATTGCAAAATTAGAGCAAAACTGGCTAGGAAATTGGGAACTTAGAAATGACGTTGGTCACGATAAAACCCTAGCTTCAATTAGTTACCCTAATCATGAGGAAAAGGACCTAGCGTGGAGTGCAAATGAGAGTGACCAGGATGAGTACTCCTATTATTTCGGGCAAATTTTAAATCCGAATTTAGCGGCAGTGGAAGTTGAAGTTCAGAGTAACGTATATGAAGATGCTAAACTTTTCACAACAAGTGAGAATACCTTCTTCTATAAAAAAGTAAATAAACCTATACATAGCCCCGTCAATATCAAAGGTATCACCGCATCAGGCGAAGTATTATATTCAACCAAAAACACCCACTAGATGCATGGCGCATCTAGTGGGTATCATTTTATGACGATAAGATTTCGACTTCAAAGCTTTGATCGTGAATGAGGTCTTCTTGTTTGTAGACGCCTTCGACAAAAATTTGATGCCATAGCATGAACATGAGTACTGTCCATATTTTTCGGCTGTAGTCGAGTTTTCCTTTGCAATGTTTTTCTAATAAGTTAAGGACATATAGTTTATTGATTAAATGATCAGTTTGGCTTTCTAAAATAAGATTACGAGCCCAGTCGTAAAGTTCATCTTTCAACCAGTGACGGATTGGAACTGGGAAACCTAATTTCTTACGGTTTAACACGTGATCGGGCACGATGCCTTGAACCGCTTCTCTTAAAATTGATTTCGTGGTGCCGTTCGCAATCTTATATTCAACCGGAATTTGGCTGGCCACTCTCATGACTTCATGATCTAAAAATGGAACGCGAAGCTCAAGTGAATGAGCCATCGTCATTCGGTCTGCCTTCAATAAAATATCCCCCCGCATCCACGTATGCATATCAATGTACTGCATTTGTGTAACAGGGTGTTCGTTCTTCACTTGTTGATAGAGTGGATTGGTAATGGTTTGATAAGGGAGCGACTCATTATAATTTTGTAGTAAGTACGCTTTTTCCGCTTCTTCAAACATTTTTGCATTACCGATGTATCGTTCTTGTAATGGTGTTGTGCCTCGTATTAAAAAGCTCTTCCCTTTAACTCCTTCAGGCAAAACCATTGCGACTCTTCCAAGTAAATGTTTCGCTGGCTTTGGAATAGAGTTAAAGACTTCTAACGATTGTGGTTCTCTATAAATATTATAACCACCAAACAACTCATCTGCGCCTTCGCCTGACAACACAACTGTCACGTGTTTGCTAGCTTCTCGACTTACAAAATAGAGAGGTACACAAGCAGGATCTGCTAAAGGATCGTCGGCATGCCAGATAATCTTTGGTAGACGAGAAACAAACTCTTC
Organism: Piscibacillus sp. B03; assembly: GCF_052246295.1. Taxonomy (NCBI): domain Bacteria; kingdom Bacillati; phylum Bacillota; class Bacilli; order Caryophanales; family Bacillaceae; genus Piscibacillus; species Piscibacillus sp. B03. The sequence goes on from NZ_JBQQCO010000014.1 coordinate 11,914, forward strand.
AGGTGTAATCGTATATGAAATGTTCTCAACACCTAATGCTTCTGCAGATTCTTTAGCGACATCGACTTCTGAGTAACCTTCTTGTTCAAACCCTACAGAAAAGGTTTTAAGATTAGGGTTAATTTCTTTTGCCAAAGCGACCATAATCGTAGAGTCAATTCCTCCTGATAAGAAAGAACCGACTGGAACATCACTACGCATGTGAACCTTCACCGAGTCTATTAACACGTCTTGAATATTAGAGATCAGTTGATTTTTCTCTATATGCTTAGGCTTGAATTCAACTTGATAATATTTTTCAAAAGTAGGGTCTTCACCTGGCTTCATGTGAAAGTAGTGACCAGGTTCGACTTTTTTAATATTTTCAGTAAGTGTGTATGGTTCTGGGACGAATTGATAACTTAGATAGTGTTGTAAACTATCAAGGTCTAATTCCTGATGGCTGTTCATGATTTCTAATAAGCTCTTTTTCTCTGATGCGAAGAATGTTCCTTGGTCATTTGTTGAGTAAAACAAAGGCTTAATCCCAAATGGATCGCGTGCTCCAAAAAGCTCTTGTTCTTGTTTATCCCAAATTAAAATGCCAAACATTCCTCTTAAACGTTTAAACGCCTCGCCGCGATATTTTTTAAATAACGCTAGGATGACTTCAGAATCCGATTCAGTAGAAAAATCATAGCCTTCTTCTAATAAATCTTTTCTTAATTCTACATAGTTATAAATCTCACCATTAAAGACCATCCAGTACCGTTGATCTTCGTAAGATAATGGCTGGTGGCCACTCTCTAAATCAATAATACTCAATCTCCTAAAACCAAACGATACACAAGAATCAACATAATACCCTTCATCATCAGGTCCACGGTGTGCAATCAGGTTATTCGCCTTAGCCATCCGTTGCTTGAGATGTTCATTGGGTTCAGATGCTTCATTCTTGATTAGTCCAATAAAACCGCACACAGACAACACTCCCTCAATAAATTAATTATTTCTTAGAATTTCGCCGTTTTTCTTTGATTTTTTATGGTTTTATTGCTTTTGAATCAAGTGGTGGCCACCAATTGATTCAAAATTAGGCTGAAATTGGTAGTTGAATGGCCATCCAACCACCCAAATTGGATATATATTCCAATTTAGTGGAATTTTTATAATCGCACGACTGGATCTCCACATTCACATGGCGGTAAACCTTCCCATGTCTCTCGGCGTCAATGCGCGTAAATTCCTTCGTTCAACCTATCCATGCGTGGCTGCCGGAAATGCTCCTTAAGTGGGTCATAGCCCTAATGGTTGTATATCGACCGGCTAATCCGTGCTTCAAATGTCCATTTATCATCAAAGCCTAACAAATTATGCATTTGGGCTTGAATAGAATTAAGATCTTCTTGAATGATATCGTGAAGCTTCATGCCTTCACGTAATTCAGCGTACACATCCTCAGGTAATGTTGGTTCATGATACCGACCGTCACGTACGATTTGCGCAATGAAGACCTCGTTCTTTTAAAAAGTAAGCTAAGTTTAGCCAATAATGACCCGTTGGTTCCATGCCCACAAGATAGAACGGTTTAATTCATGTGATAAGGATTCGATCCATTGGACGAATCCATTGAATCCCTCTAGTGTGTTATGGAATACGAATCGTTTGGTTAAATCGATTCCTCGATCATCAATAGCACGCGCAACGTGCTTGTGTTTGGCGATATCAACGCCGATAATAATTGTGTTTTCCGTGATTTGCATTAATCGTTTGTTTTGTGTAAAATCCATTTTGAGTCCTCCTTCGGTATTTTCGAGGTCATTGTTTCGTGACGTGACACTCTCTATACTACCAAGGAGGGCTTTTTTTGTGTAACTCCAAATAACCTCATCTAGGGTCAATTTTTCTTATTACAGGAATGCTCCTTATAAAGTCATTTTTGTTTTCATTATAAAGACGTTTATAAGGTAAGTTTTGTCACGATTTGTTTTAATTATTAATATATTTTTTTAATTCATCTACGCGATCAGTATATTCCCATGTAAAATCTTCATCATTTCGTCCAAAATGACCATAGGCAGCAGTCTTTTTATAGATTGGTCTTCTTAAATCTAACATTTTAATAATACCTGCTGGACGAAGGTCAAATGTTTCACGAATCGCTTCTACGATTTTAGCTTCTTTAACTTTTCCAGTACCAAATGTGTTTACTGAAATAGATACAGGTTGTGCAACACCAATAGCATAGGCTAGCTGCACTTCACATGCATCTGCTAAACCAGCTGCCACTATGTTTTTTGCCACGTAACGTGCCGCATAAGCAGCTGATCGGTCTACTTTCGTAGCATCCTTACCACTGAAGGCACCGCCACCGTGTCTAGCATATCCGCCGTACGTATCAACGATAATTTTACGACCTGTCAACCCAGCATCGCCTTGTGGCCCACCGATGACAAATCGACCTGTTGGGTTAATAAGGTACTTCGTTTTGTCATCAATTAAGTCAGACGGCACAACTGGTCGAATGACTTTTTCAATTAAATCATCATTAATTTGTTGTAATGTAATTTCAGGATGGTGTTGAGTTGAGATCACAATTGTATCCACTCGTTCAGGTTGTCCATCATCATCGTACTCTACTGTCACCTGAGTCTTACCATCGGGACGTAAGTAATCTAACTCACCAGACTTACGAACGTCACTTAAACGTTTCGAAAGCTTATGTGATAACGAGATTGGTAATGGCATCAGTTCCTCAGTTTCGTTAGACGCATAACCGAACATTAACCCTTGGTCACCTGCACCAATCGCTTCAATCTCTTCATCTGTCATGCTACCTTCACGCTTCTCGTATGCCTCGTTAACACCTTGTGCAATATCAGGTGATTGTTCGTCAATGGATGTCAGCACTGAGCATGTCTCAGCGTCGAAGCCATATTTAGCACGTGTGTAACCAATGTCTTTAATCGTTTCGCGAACGATTGCTGGAATGTCTACGTAAGTTGTCGTTGAGATTTCACCCGTTACTAATACTAAGCCCGTTGTGACTGTCGTTTCACAAGCCACCCTTGCATTTGGATCTTCCTTTAAAATTTCATCTAAAATTGCATCCGAGATTTGATCACAAATTTTATCCGGATGGCCTTCCGTTACGGATTCGGAAGTAAATAGTCGACGTTGATGTGTCATAAAATCGTTTCCTCCTCGATTTGGATCTTCAACGGCTCTCTTATGTGTGAAAAGCTATATTAACTTCATTGATATTTTACCCAAAACACAGAAAAAACCTTTCCACAATTATGAGGAAAGGTTCATTACGCATGGCCTTTCACTCTTATCGTTCAAGGGATCTTCCCCTTGCATCAGGTTAGCACCTGTCACATATGTGATGGTTGCTGAGTTTCATAGGGCCTGCACCCTCCACTGCTCTTGATAAGAGACGTACCGTTCTGATTTATCATAACTTGAAACCACACGAGTGTCAATGGATATTGACCCAACTTCACGCCCTCGCATAATTTATAAGACTTGGATTTTAATATTAATTTTTGTCATATTAAAGGGACAATAAATATAATTTTGCAGCCTTTAACACATAAAAGTTAAAAACAGTTCAAAAAACTATAATCTTATCACTATGACAGGCTTACATTTTAATTTATAATAAAGAACGGCATTAAGAAAAATTATGAAAAATTATTCAATTAGTATGGTTTATTAAAATAAATGTGTTATACTATTAATCAAATAAACTTATTAATTATGAATAATTTTGTATTGAAAAGGATGGTTAGGTGTGAAAACTATGAATGTTCAAGCGTCTGTATCTCAGCTTAATCAACATAAAAATAATCAGGCGAATTTACCAATCGCCAGTTTAGTAGAACGTATTTTATCTAGAGAAGAAGGTATGTTAACGTCAACTGGTGCTGTTCGTGCCACGACTGGAAAGTATACAGGACGTTCGCCAAAAGATAAATTTATTGTGGAAGATGAAGAAACAAAGGATAAAGTGGATTGGGGTTCAGTTAACCAACCAATCAGCGAAGATATTTTCTTAAATCTATTTAATAAGGTAACAGATTACTTATCTGAACGAGATGAGATCTTTACGTTTGATGGTTTTGCAGGTGCTGATGAAAAGTACCGCTTACCAATCCAAGTAGTAACTGAGTTTGCATGGCATAATCTATTTGCGAATCAGTTATTTATTCGTCCAACCGATGAAGAATTAGCTAACCACAATGCAGAGTTCACAGTAGTATCGGCTCCACACTTCAAAGCTAATCCTGAAGTAGACGGAACGAACTCTGAAGCATTTGTGATAGTATCATTCAAACACCGCATCGTGTTAATTGGTGGTACGGAGTATGCTGGAGAAATTAAGAAATCAATTTTCTCAGTTATGAACTATATGCTTCCAACGAAACAAGATGTTCTACCAATGCACTGCTCAGCGAATGTTGGTGGAGAAGGCGATGTGGCATTATTCTTCGGACTTTCCGGCACAGGTAAAACAACATTATCAGCTGATCCAAACCGTCGTTTAATCGGTGATGATGAGCATGCTTGGTCGCAAAACGGAATCTTCAACATTGAAGGTGGCTGTTATGCAAAATGTGTAAACCTTTCAGAAGAAAAAGAACCGCAGATTTACAATGCGATTCGCTTTGGCGCCGTTTTAGAAAACGTTGTCGTTGATGAAGAGTCACGCTTACCGGATTATGACGACACAAGCTTAACTGAAAATACACGTGCCGCTTATGCGATTGATCATATCGATAACATTATCGAGCCTAGCATTGCAGGTCACCCTAATACAATCGTATTCTTAACAGCTGACGCATTCGGAGTTTTACCTCCAATCAGTAAATTAACGAAAGAACAAGCGATGTATCACTTCTTAAGTGGTTACACAAGTAAATTAGCTGGTACAGAACGCGGTGTAACAGAGCCAGAAGCTACATTCTCAGCATGCTTCGGTTCACCATTCTTACCATTACCTGCAGCAGAATATGCGAAAATGTTAGGTGAGAAAATTGATGAGCATGATGCTCAAGTATTCTTAGTTAACACTGGCTGGACTGGTGGATCATATGGTGAAGGTAGCCGTATGAAACTTAGCTACACTCGTGCGATGGTTCAAGCAGCCCTAGAAGGTGAGTTAAACAACGTTGAAACAACACAAGATGAGTTCTTTGGCCTATCGATTCCAACACATTGCCCAGGCGTTCCAAGTGACGTCTTAAACCCTAAGAAAACTTGGAATGACAAAGATGCTTATGATGTGAAAGCTAAAGAATTAGCTAGCAAGTTCCATGATAACTTCAAAAAGTTCGACCACGTGACTGACGACATCCGTCAAGCAGGTCCGACATATAAATAATATTTAAAAAGACGTTCCAATTTTGGAGAAAACGTCAAATAACTAGATATATATCATACGGATAACACATTTTTGAAACTTAAATCTCCAAGTGGATTAAACCTAAGAAATGCCTATATAAAGGCATTTCTTTTTTTAGTAGATGTGTCTATTTTGTCAGTTTTAATGTTATCTTTACGTTTTAAAACAAAACCCATCCAATGAGTTGGATAGGGTTAATCAAGATGAATCTCCTTCACACGTCCGACATCGCCTGATGTTAATCGGACTTTGATGCCGTGTGGATGATGAGGGCTATTGGTTAAAATTTCGCCGACTATACCGTTGGTTAAGCGACCTGAACTCTGATCACGTTTTAGAACAATGGATACAGACTGACCGGGCTTAATGGATGGTCGTTTGGTTGGATCCATGGAAGCACCTCCTTTTCACTAGTATAGCATAGGATGGGGGAAGGGACTTAATCGCTCGTGATGCTGATCCTATCAATCCATTGTCGCTGTGCCTAAGGATAATGTCGGTAAAATCAATGAATTCGATGTTTTTCTGAGGTAGTTTTATAAAACATAAGCAACATTATTTGAATCAGTGAGCAAATAAAAAACACCCGATTTGCTCGAGTGCTATGTCAAAAACCGTTCTTCTACTATTTTCATTGCTTTTACTAAAACTTGATCCTTCATCATAAAGCTAAAGCGTCGGTCTCGCTTTATATTTTTCGGTAAATCGTCCATTAAGACCGGGCCTTCTGTTTCGTAATAGTGTGCTTCATCCTCTAAAACATCAACATCAGCGAAATAGATGTTTTTAATAATATCTCCACCTTTTCCATCGACATAATATTGTCCGATGAAATAAAGCTCTGAAACTAAACCACCCGTCTCTTCTTTGACTTCACGGATGGCGGCCTCTTCAGATATTTCCCCTTCTTCAACCTTGCCCCCAGGGAACTCAATGCCTCGATCTGAGTGCTTTGTTAAAAGCCATTGATTTTGATAACGTGTGATGACCCACACATGCTTTGGTTGTTTTGAAAATGCTTCTCTTCCGATTACTAATTTTACTGTATTGTTGTAATAGTCTTTGAATACTTCCACGCGTCGGTTACATTCCTTTATGTTTGAGAATTATTGGTATTGTACATTTATTATATACGGTTCTCCATTCTCATTCAATTTTAGATCAATGACAATACGATAATTCCCATAAAAGTCCGACTCATTATCTTGAGTAATGCGGTACGTTTCGTCGTCTAGTTGTTCTTTGTTAAAATCTTGATCCGAATCAAACCATGGTGGCGTGTCCATTCCTTTAAGATATAAGGTTTGCCCTTCTTCATAATAAATTTCATCTACAAAATAATCTACTACTTTACGCTCTGCGATTTGATCAAAGCTAGACTTGTATTCTTCTAGTGATTGATAGTTTAACACTTTCCACTGATCATCCGTTTCTTGAACAAGTTGGTCCATAAACTGGTTAAGGACCTGATTAATATCTTCATTTGATAGTTCAGCTTGTTCACTCGTCCAATCAGCTTGTCCTGTCACTTTTGAAGATACAACATGCTTTGAAAAATCTTCGGAATTATAAGAACTAGATTCTGCATTTATATCAGATAGAGAATATGGTATTGTTATTAGAATAAGTGCTGTTAATGCGATTAAGTAAGTAATTTTTTTCATGATGCCTTCCCACCTTTTCTATTAATTTAACTCTCATAAATACTATTCCTCATACGAATAATATATAAACACTATTTATAATAATTACTAAAAATAGAACTTAAGAACTAACTTTAGGGGGAACAAAAATGAAGAAATTTGTAGTAATGGTTGCAGTTATTTTACTTTTACTGGCTGGATGTTCGGATGATGAACAACAGACATCAAGTGATAACGCAACGGAAGTATTTGAGAAAATATCTAATAATCTTGAAGAGGTTCAGGACTATTCGATGAATTATTCACTCAATCAAGAAGTTGTCGTACCAGAAATCAATGAACCAATCATTGTGGAACAAGAGGAGTCTACTTACATAGAAATGGATCCTTTTCAATTTTTAACAGAAGTTAAAGCGACTGGCTTGGATTTATCAATCGTTTATAAAGATGAACAATTATACTCGCTTCAACAAGATGATTCGTTGCAACCTATTTCTGATGAAAATATTAGTCAGTTACCAGAGTTAATAGAAAAACAACGTCATCTACCTGTTTTAATAGAATTATTTCAAACGATGGAAGATCAATTTGAGTTAAAAAAAGGTGATGAATACGCTACATTGGTGATGAACGGTGAAGGTGAGGACTTTCAATCATACGTTAAAAACCAATTAGAAACAGCAACATTCGGAGGCTCTGAGTTACCAATAAAAGAGGCTCAGCTTGATGTTAAAGAAGTGAAGGTTGAAATCGTAATTAACCAAGATACTTATGAAGTTGTCTCAATTAATACTAGTTTTAGTAGTGAACAAAATGAAACCTCAATTAGCCAAGAAATTAAACGTGATTATACAGACTATAATCAACAAGCAAAAGAAATACCTGAAGAATAAAGAAAGACACCCATTTGGATTTTCTGAATGGGTGTCGTTTTTTGGAATTAATCAAGCTTATTTAATTCATCATAGAAAGGCATTTGTTCGACGTGCTGTTTGGCTGCCTCATCACCAAGGTCATGAATCATTTTGTACGCTTTAAGCAAACATTGATCGTAAGCATCATTGTCTTCATCACGGTGATACTCCTTAAACGGCATATGCGATCGCCAAAACGTACCTAGATCGGCATGTTCCATATCCTCAAACAATTCTCTCAATGCAATAATTTGTTCAGGCGTCCCATATAAAACGAATTCATCGTTATTCCCTGCCTTTAATTCAGATATCTCGCGTGATTCAACATTGATATAGAATTTACGTTTATCCATATTATCCACCTCATTCTTAATGTGGACCAAACTTATTTTCATATACATAAAAAAAGTGCAAGCGCACGTATAATAAAAAACTCTTAAGACCTAATTAGCCTTAAGAGCTGTTGTTACACAATTATTTTTAACACCTGTTTTTTCTGCGTGTGCTTCAGCTAAGATACAACGTCCTCTGCCGTGTGGAATACACATTGGTGTGCCAAATAGAGGGTCATATGCGACATCACAGTTCATGTTGAATACATTATAAACGAGGTCACAAGTAATGATGTCTTCAGGTTGACCAGATTCGTAAACTTTTTTATCTTTAATTGCCACAATATGATCGGCATAACGACATGCTAAGTTTAGGTCATGAAGCACCATCACAATCGTACGATTATCTTTTTCATTTAACTCGAACAATAAATCTAAAATATCGATTTGGTGAGTCATATCTAGATATGTTGTTGGCTCATCTAATAAAATAAGCTCTGTATCTTGTGCCAACGTCATCGCAATCCATGCACGCTGACGCTGTCCGCCTGATAATTCGTCAACAGATTGATATTTTAAATCCATTAAATTTGTATCTTCTAACGCTTTGTTGACAGCATCTTCATCTTCTTGAGACCACTTTTTAAATACGCCTTGATATGGGTAACGACCCATTTTAACTAACTGATAAACAGAAAGTCCTTCTGGTGTTGATGGTCCTTGTGGCAAAATCGCCATTTGTTTAGCGACTTCCTTCGTGTTCATTTTAGCGATTTCATTACCGTCTAACACGACTTCACCTGATTTCGGTTGTAGTAACCTTGCCATCGAACGTAGTAACGTCGATTTACCGCAACCATTACTTCCGATCAGAACAGTCACTTTTCCTTTAGGAATTTCTATATCTAATTCATCTATAATGATTTTTTCTCCGTAACCAAGCGTTAGGTTATTTGCCGTTAGGGTTTCCATAGGTCAACGCTCCCTTATTAATCAAACATTCGCGAAACCTTAAGTATCTACTCTTACTGTAAATGAAAATCATTATCATTGCAAGATGTGATGCTTGTATTTTTAAAAATTATGTGTGAAATCTCGAATAGTTCGTTTATTTAAAAGCTTCTCATTTACAGTCACACCAATACCTGGCTTGGTTGGCACCTTTACTTTTCCTTTCTTCACAGTAAAAGGTTCCTTAATAATATCTTCTTCCCAGTAACGGGAAGATTCGGATAAATCTCCAGGAAGTGTAAATTGTTCTAACGATGCAAGTGCCACATTATGAGCACGGCCGATTCCCGTTTCAAGCATGCCTCCACACCATAGCGGCATGTTCGCCACTTTTGCAAAGTTATGAATTTGAATCGCCTGCTGATAACCACCAACACGCCCCAGTTTAACGTTAATGTTGTCACAAGCTTCTAGTTCAATCGCTTGGAATGCATCATGTTCAGACTTGATCGTTTCATCAAGACTAATCGCTGTGTTCATTTGTTTTTTCAATTGATGGTGATAGTAAAAATCATCCGTTCTAAACGGCTGCTCGATCATTAATAAGTTAAGGTCATCTAATTTAGTTAAATGTAGAATATCATCTGGCTCATACATTCCATTACCGTCAAACATGAGCGGTGTCTCATCAATCACACTTCGAACACGCTCAATCGTCTCTTTCTCTTGACCTTTTTGAACTTTTAACTTAAACCGTTTATAGCCCTTTTTATTATATTCTTCAGCCTGCTCCTCTATGTCATCCATTAGAGAGAGGACCACACCACTTTCAACTTCGTCTCGCACGCCACCAATGACTTCTTTTAGTGACTTGCCTTGTTGTTTGGCATAAAGATCCCAAACTGCCGTTTCGATTCCTGCCTTGGCCATTTGATGACCTTGAATGGAGGAATAAATCGTGTGCAGTTCACTTGGATGCTTAATTCTCTTTTTATTAAGCATGGGAAGTAAGAAGTTTTTCAGTTGATCCCAAGCTGTTGTGGTCGTCTCAGGTGAATAGAAAGGGTCTGAAAAAGCGACACACTCCCCATAACCTATTTGGCCATCTTGATCATGCGCTTCGATGATGAGGGTGTCTCGTACGACGACAAGTCCGTTAACTGATTGAAAAGGCTTTTTTAATTTCATTGAAACATGTCTTACTTTTACTTGATCTAGCTTAATCATGGTTCCCCTCCCCTTCAATAAGTTCGAGTAACTTATGGCGCTGAAGTTTTCTTGAAGCATTTCTTGGTAGCTCATCGATGAAATAGACTTCCTTAGGTATTTTGTATTTGGCTAAATGGGTTTTGGCGTAGTTAATAACTTCTTCTTTTGATAGGTTTTTGTCCCTTTTGATAATAAATACAACAGGCACTTCTCCCCATCGATCATCCTTTTTACCGACCACACCGGCATCTTGAATACGGTCAAAACCTTTTAACGTCGATTCAATTTCTGCAGGGTAAATATTTTCCCCTCCAGAAATGATAAGGTCTTTACGGCGATCGACGACGTAAAGAAAGCCATCTTCATCAAAATAACCTAGGTCACCTGTTTTAAACCAACCGTCATAAAAATCCTCTCGATTTGTCTGCTCTCTTTTCCAATATCCTTTTGTAACGTTCGGACCTTTTACGACAATTTCACCTACGTCGTTCGCAGCACGCTCCTCTTCGTTTTCGACAATTTTCAATTGCCCAGGAAATAGTGGCTTACCAGATGAGCCAATTTTCGCCAGCATATGATCTTCATCTAGTGTACAAAACTGTGAAGCTGTCTCAGTCATGCCATACGTTTGGAAGACAGGAACTCCCTTAGTCTGGCATGTTTCTACAAGTGTTTTTGGAGCAGGACCTCCGCCAAGTAGCATGCATCTGAACGTTTCAGGGTATTTATTTTTTCCTAGTCGATCCATTAATTGCTCTAACATGAGGGTAACGACCGATACAATGGTTACACCTCTCTCCATAATATCACGGTGGATCTCCTCAACATCAAATTTCTCATGTAAGTGTACAGGCATTCCATAGATCACACTTCTGTATAAAATAGATAAACCACCAACATGGAACATTGGTAGGCTCAATAACCAACGATCGTTTTGGTGAAGTCCTAAATTTAAAGCAGAGGATGTTGCGCTCCAGTAATGGTTCCCGTATGTCAGTTGAACCCCTTTAGGATTTCCAGTTGTGCCTGATGTGTATAATATATGCGAAACATCATTCAAGTCTAGTTCAGGTTCGTAATTTGAGATTTCTGGCTGATCCGGCACGTCCATCGCGAATATTGGCAGATTACATTGCTCACTTAAATTGGTTGCCACTTCCTTATATTGCGTATGATAGATTAGACTTTTAACTTCACCGTCATTAAGTTGAAATAAAAGCTCTGACTCCGTCAATCTCGTATTAAGTAAAAATGCTACAGCACCAATGTAGTGGAATGCATGAACGACAACAGCAAATTCATAGCAGTTACTGGATAAGAGCGCAATATGATCGCCTTTGCCGTAACCTTGTTGTTTTAAGTGAGCAGCATACACCTTAGCGTCATGCTGAAGCTGCTTGAAAGTATATCTAGAGCCATCGTTTAAGACGATGGCTTCCATATGAGGTGTTAAATATGCTCTTTTATCTAACCAGTTGGGCATAATGGTCATTTGAATCCCTCTTTGTCTTTGTTATGTATGATTCGTATCGGTCAGTTTTTTTGATTTAATCAGTCTTTTTTTGAAATTTATTGGTCTCTTTTCTGGATTTATGAGTCAGTTTTTTGATTTTATCAGTCTCTTTTTCAAACTTTTCGGCCTGTTTTGTGCAGTTATCGGCCTGTTTGAGTTTTACCCGCAAGATTATTGAATTTACCTGCATGTTTTTTGGATTTACCTGCAGGTTTTTTGGATTTACCTGCAGGTTTTTTGGATTTACCTGCAGGTTTTTTGGATTTACCTGCAGGTTTTTCGAATTTATCTGCAGGTTTTTCGAGTTTACCTGCAGGTTCTTAAGTTTTACCTGCAAGTTTCCTGACCCCACCTATAAAACATAATGAAAAGATCGCGTATAAAACGCGATCTTTAACATTAAAACTTATGGGAAACGTGGGAACTGCTTGAAGTCTGGTTTGCGTTTTTCTTTGAATGCGTCACGGCCTTCTTTTGCTTCTTCAGTTGTGTAGTAAAGAAGTGTTGCGTCGCCACCCATTTGTTGTAATCCAGCTAGACCGTCTGTGTCTGCATTGAATGATGCTTTTAGGAAACGTAGAGCTGTTGGTGATTTCTCTAGCATTTCTTCACACCATTGGATTGTTTCTTCTTCTAGCTTGTCTACTGGTACGACTGTGTTAACTAGTCCCATTTCTCTTGCTTCTTCCGCATTGTACTGGCGACATAGGTACCAGATTTCGCGAGCTTTCTTATGGCCTACGATACGTGCAAGCAGTCCTGCACCATAACCAGCATCGAAGCTTCCTACTTTTGGTCCAGTTTGTCCGAAGATTGCGTTGTCTGCTGCGATTGTTAAGTCACAAACTACGTGTAGCACGTGTCCGCCACCAATCGCATAACCAGATACCATTGCTACAACTGGTTTTGGAATCGTACGGATTAAGCGTTGTAAGTCTAATACGTTAAGTCGTGGAATTTGGTCTGTTCCAACATATCCACCGTGACCTCTTACACCTTGGTCACCGCCTGCGCAGAATGCTTCATCACCTTCACCTGCAAGCACGATCACTCCGATTTCAGAGTCGTCACGTGCATCTGCAAATGCGCTGATCATTTCTTGGACCGTTAATGGCGTAAACGCATTACGTTTGTGAGGACGGTTAATGGTTACTTTTGCAATACCATTGTATTTTTCATAAATAATTTCTTCGTAATCACGAACTTTTTCCCATTGTACTGTCACAATGATTGCCTCCCTTTTATGTAATCGATTTAATTATAAATTATTCAATATTATTTTACCAAAAAAATCAGGATTTTCTAAGTGTGGTACATGGCCAACTTTTGGTATAGTTTTATGAATAGCGTCAGGTAGGGCTTCAACCATTCTTTTGTTGAGTTCAAAAAATTTTTGATCAAGCTCGCCCGTGACTAATAAAGTCGGAATTTGAATGCTCTCTAACTTCGGCCACATGTTAGGTTGGACTCCTGTGCCCATACTTTTTAATGACATCGCTAATCCTGAAGGCTCTTGTCTTAGACGTTCTGCCCGAATTTGTTGCTGTTTGGATTCCGGCAGTTTTTCTTGTGACTTAAATAACGGAATCGTCTCCCAGTAATCGACAAATGCCTCTATGCCTTTTGATTCTATAAACTCAGCTAGGCGATCGTCACGCTCTTTTCGCTCAGCCTTCGCGTTACCTTCTAGCCCAGGTGAAGCACTTTCGAGAATGAGTTTCTTTACTCGGTCAGGAAACATTGAGGCAAAGACGAGTGCTGTTCGCCCTCCCATAGAATACCCGATTAAATGAAAAGCATGAATAGAAAGTGAGTCTATTACCTCTGAGAGTTCTTCACATGCCTGTTCCATGCTATCTACTTGAGCTTCGGTCTTGCCGTGCCCAGGTAAATCAATCAAGATACACTGATAACGACTTTTCAAAAGTTCTACGATTTCTCTCCAAGTATCTGTTGAGCCAGTAAATCCGTGAAATAAGACAACTGGCTCACCTTCACCTTGAACATCTACAAAATACTGATTTTGATTAACTTGAACGTTCATCATTAATTATCCCACTTCAACTGTTCAAAGACGTTTTGCCATTGCTGTTTGTGCCAGACTAAATTCTCTTCTCGATCTGTTTGGACTTCGATGACTTCTAAATGGTTAATTTGCTCACGCAAACACTGTTCTAACTGCTTTAAGTCGTGCGCATGCTCATACGCAACTTGTAGCCCCTCTACCATCGTCTGAATCGGCGGGTTAAACGGTGTTCCGAACAATGCCTCGAAGTGTTTCTTTTCATTATTTTGCGGTAAAAACGAAAAGATCCCTCCACCGTTGTTATTTAACACGATAATGCGAACAGGTAAGTCGTACTGTTTTGCAATAAATAAAGCCGTGTAGTCATGCAAAAACGATACGTCGCCAATAACAAGAGTGACAGATTGACCTGTTGCGGCGACACCCATCGCTGACGAAATCACACCATCAATGCCATTCGCCCCGCGATTTGCCATCACATTCACAGACTTCTCATCATTTAAGAAAAAGGTATCTAAATCACGAATTGGCATACTATTTCCGACAAACACAACTGACTTTTCTTCTACCGCTTCAGATAGCTTTAAAACAGTGGTCCCTTCAGTTAACTCGTTATGATCAGATGTTAGTAACTCTTTAGCCATTTGATCATTATTAAGCCAAAAGTTTTTCCACTGCTGCTCAATCGAAGGCGTTAATTCCGATTCCACAAGCTGTTTTAATAATGCGGCTGGTTCACTAAATACCATGGTTGATTCTATACTCGTTGGTTCTCGATAGCCTTGATTTTCATCGACCACAATGTGCAATGGTTTCTTCGCGGTAACCCACTGCATATAAGGCTTCGATACGGGCATCGAGCCAAAACGAATGACAAAGTCTATATCTAACTTAAGACGAACTTGTTCTTGTTTTAGAATCGCATCATACGTCGAGATGATGTATTGGTTTGTGTCAGGATGTTTTCTTAGATTCGATAATACATCTGCAAACACAGGAATTTCCCACTTTTGAGCCAACCTTAAAATAAGCTTACGCGCTTCCTCAGAATGAAGCTCGCCACAAACGATAACACCTTTACCTAAACCACTAATCATTTCAATCATGTCATGAACAGCGTGTTCATCAACTTGTTCCTGACCTGTGATATGGTTCACATATTGTTCCGTACTATTTCCCCATAAATCCGATAATGATAAATCCGGTACCAGTGGCTCTTTAAATGGGAAATTCAACTGTACAGGCCCTTTATTTGGATGATCTGCGATTGAAAAAGCACGACTCGCTTGTCTACGCGAATACCGCTTTATCTGGTCTGTATTTTCTGGGACCGCCATTTCGTGAAAATACTTCGTGTATGAGCCATACATTTTGATTTGATCGATGGCTTGTGGTGCACCATTGTCGCGTAATTCATGCGGGCGATCTGCCGTTAACACCAATAAAGGAACGCGACTGTAGTAAGCCTCCACAATCGCTGGGTAGTAGTTGGCAGCCGCTGTGCCAGACGTACATACAAGTGCTACTGGCTTTTGAGTCCTTTTTGCCATTCCTAAAGCAAAAAAAGCTGCCGATCGTTCGTCAAAATGTATCCACTCACGAATGGATGGATGTTCTGCAAATGTCATGGCTAGTGGTGTTGACCTTGAACCTGGTGAGATTACCACATGTTCTAAACCATTTTGATAGAGTTCATCAATAAAATGACTCACATAATACGTTTTCTCTCCCATATTCATTGAGAGATACCTCCCAGAGCCTCTAACATCGGCGTGAATTTCAACTTCGTCTCTTCATATTCCTCTTGTGGGTCTGATTCTGCCACAATACCACAACCAGCAAATAATGTAGCCGTGTTGTTGTTAATTAAAGCAGAACGAATCGCAACAGCCATCTCCCCATTACCTTCTTGGTCAACCCAACCAACTGGTGCAGCATACCACCCGCGTTCAAACGGTTCATTTTCTTCAATATAGTTAATCGCAACTTCACGTGGCTCCCCACCTAACGCAGGTGTTGGGTGAAGTTTTTCAATTAAATCGAAAATCGTATAAGACTCTTTGAGCATTGCTGTTACTGGTGTGTATAAATGCTGTAACGTTCTTAATGGTAATATGACTGGTTGACTGGGAATGTTGATTGAATAAGTTAACGGCTCAATCGATTCTTTTATCATATTAACCACATATTGATGTTCACTTCTATTTTTTTCGTCATTCATTAATTGATTTGCAAGCTCTACATCTTCATTTGCAGTTTGACCACGCTTAATCGTTCCAGCTAAACAAGTAGAAAGTAACTCACCGTTATCAACTTTAACAAGACGTTCTGGCGTAGCACTAATATAGGCGTCCTCACCTTGGTCAAAGATATAAATATAACTATCTGTTTGTTGTTCAACCAATTTATTTAAAACTTCATTTAGATCAATTGGTTGATTAAACTCTGCTTCTAATTCTCGCGCAAGTACCACTTTACTCATTAAGCCATTATTAATTGATTTGACAGCTTTATTTATAAGTTGATCCCAATTACGATAATCCAAGCTGTTCGTTGACTTAAGTTGTTGCGTTTTTTGTTCATCTTCTAAATAAACACGTCTTGTATAATACTTTAAATCTGAGCTTAACGCTTTCACGTTCGTATCCTCTTTAACAGTAACATTGTAAGTCATAAAGCATTCGTCACCATCGACGGTTAACATCGCTCTAGGAATGACCATTAAGCCAGATTCAAACGAACGCCATTTGTCTCCAGTAGTCTTATCGTTAAACGAAAACCCTCCTAACATGACAGGACCTGTCCCTTTATCAAAGCCATTAGGTGTATAAATTTGTTCTAGCAGTTCTTGGCGCTGCTTACGAATTTGATTAAAACGGTCTTCTTGAGCTTTGATTGTTTTAAACTCATCAATTCCTACTAAATAAAAGGAATCTTCCGTGTCTTTCCAGAACAATCTTAATAGGTCTTCATTATGAAAATGCTTAAAAAAGCGAATTGGATCTATATGATCAACCTTCTCAACGATCGAAACCATCAATTTAGTTTGGTTATGCTCGGTCATATATTCTTTAGCCTTATTTAGTTGTTCTTGTATAGTAAGTGGCTTTGTTTGTAGCATGGCATACGCCTCCATTTAAAACATACCTAATAAAAAACACTCTTTCATTATTGTATGACTTTTTTCCTTAACAGACAAGGTATAAGCAGCCAACGTTGACATGGTTACGTCGATTCTCTAAACTATGTTTAGGTTAATTGTACTAGTATAGAAAGGGATGACAATCGTGTCAAATCAAACAACTAAAGAGGCTCTTGGGGAGAAGTCAGGCTTCCAAATTTGGTGGCGGATGCTACGCCCACACACGTTAACTGCTTCATTTATTCCAGTTTTTGTTGGAACCGTGATTGCGAGCATTGAGACGTCTGTTCACATTGGGTTATTTTTGGCCATGTTAATAGCCTCTATGTTGATCCAAGCCGCTACAAATATGTTTAATGAATATTATGATTTTGTTAAAGGCTTAGATACTGAAGATTCAGTTGGGATTGGAGGAACAATCGTCCGTGATGGTATTTCACCACAGACCGTTCGAAACCTAGCCTTTATCTTTTATGGAATAGCTATTATCTTAGGTTTTTATATTTGTTTATTAACGACATTTTGGATTGCTGTTATAGGATTAATTTCGATGTTATTCGGTTATTTATATACTGGGGGTCCTTATCCAATTGCATATTCACCTTTTGGAGAACTCTTCGCAGGATTCTTTATGGGGACCGTTATTATCGGGATCAGTTACTATATCCAGTTAGAGTTCATTTCAATTGAAGCTATTTTATTATCAATTCCAATTGCGATTCTAATTGGAGCTATTTTACTTTCTAACAACATTCGCGACCTTGATGGCGATAAAGAAAATGGCCGAAAAACATTAGCCATTTTAGTTGGTCGTAACAATGCGATTAATGTACTTGCTGGATTTTTCATTGCAGCATATGCGATTACGATCCTGTTTATCATTATGGGCATTATGCCTGTTTGGGGATTATTAACTCTATTAAGTGTTAAAAAGGCGATAAACGCAATCAAAGTTTTCAAAAATAACAACACTCCACTTGAAATGATGCCAGCGATGAAATTTACAGCACAAACGAATACAATCTTCGGGTTCTTATTCGGAATTGCCTTTTTACTAAACCATTTATACGCGTTTCAATCGTTAACTTAAGTATAAATTAACGGTCCATAAAACATTATAAAAGGGAGAGAAGAATATGCAGTTGGAGAATACACTGTTTGAGACATTGGGGATTGAAATTGTTAAGTATGAGAAAGATGAGATTATATTGAAAATGCCCGTTACACCTAAAGTTCATCAACCCCTAGGTTTCTTACACGGCGGTGCTTCCGTTGCACTAGCAGAATCCGCAGCAAGCATGGGTGGATTTTTGCATATTGATCAAGAAAAACAAAGCGTATTTGGCATTGAAATTAACGCTAATCACGTTAAAAGTAAACGCGACGGATATGTGAAAGCCGTTGCCAAACCTAAACATACAGGTCGTACAACTCAGGTTTGGGAAGTTAACATTGTCGATGAAAAGGACCAACTCATTTCGATTTCCAGATGTACCTTAGGTGTAGTAAACCTAAAATAATGAGGTGAGATTTAATGGATCAACAGTTAATGAATCAATTGAAACAGCAACTATTAGAGGATAGACAACGAGTTCAAGAAGAATTAGATTCATTTGAAACGAACGAATCTTTTCTAGAAGAAAGTATTGGCGAGCTTAATTCCGCTGACCAGCAACATCCTGCTGACACGGGCACTGAAATGTACGAACGTGAAAAAGACATGGCCCTGCACCGCCGCGCGGAAGAAGAACTAAGCGAAATCGACCACGCACTAGAAAAGATGGAAAACGGCACATACGGCATCTGTGAAAAATCAGGTAAAGAAATACCAGCTGAACGCCTCAAAGCGATGCCAACAGCTAGATATACGATCGAAGCCGCAAACCAACCTGAATAAGGTTGGTTTGTTTTGTATAGATCATAAAAGGCAGAATTAGATAATAAAATTCTAAATTAGATAATAAACTACTCATTTTAGATAATAAACCTCGCATTTTAGATAATAAACCTCGCATTTTAGATAATAAACCTCGCATTTTAGATAATAAACCTCGCATTTTAGATAATAAACCTCGCATTTTAGATAATAAACCTCGCATTTTAGATAATAAACCTTTAACTATAAGTTTCTAAGCAATGTCGCTCTATAGCCCAGAAGTGAACGTAAAACCCACTGTCATGACGTTCAAATGCTCAATTTTGTTCTCAAAACTAATAAGGTTTAAAATACACCCCCTCTGGACAAAATGTATATAGCGTTCAGAGGGGGATTCACATATGTTATATAGATTAAAGCGATGGTATTTCAAAGTACCTCAGTTTGTTCGACTATTAGGAACAATTTTTCTTACTATGACAGTATTTGGTTACATAGTACATTTGTTAGAACCAAATGAATTTAAAACGACTTTTGATGGCATATGGTGGGCATTCATTACTGGGTCGACGATTGGGTATGGGGATTATGTTCCTCAAACGGCGTTAGGTCGGTTAGTGGCTATTTTATTAATACTAGCTGGCGGAGGAGTGATTACGTTTTATATGGTGGCATTTTCGAGGAGCACAATTACAAGAGAAAAATCCTATGAACAAGGAAGAGTTGCTTATAAAGGGAGAGATCACTATATCATCGTCGGGTGGAATGAGCGATCAAGACGATTAATTCAGCTTTTACATGAGCAATATGGTGATAAAACATCAATTGTACTGATCGATGAATCCATGCGAAAAGATCCAATCAATGTTGCGTATGTACATTTTATTTGCCATGATCCAAGCTTAGATGAAACGTGGCATAAAGCGAATATTGAAGAAGCTAAAAAGGTTATTATTACAGCCGACCAGTCTAAATACGAACGTGATGCTGATACTTATTCAATACTAATTACCATTACAGCAAGAGGAATTAATAATCAGGTGCCTATTTTTGTTGAAGTATTAACAAGTGCTCAGAAAGCAAACGCATTAAGAGCCGGCGCATCTGAAGCAATTTGTACAAATGAATCGACGAGTACGTTGTTTTTCCATGAATTAACAAGCCACCAGCAAATTCAAACCTTTGAATATGTGATGGCTTTATTATCTGACCAAGAATTTATCGTTCATAACGTTGCCGATCAATGGAAGGGTCATACGGTCATCGAACTAACTTATAAAATGAAAAAAGAAGGCCTTTTATTACTTGGACTTATCCGTGATAAGAAAATCGTCATGAATCCAGCACCACAAGAAGAACTTGTAGAGGGAGATCAAATTATTTTCTCTGAAAAATTAGTGCAATAACGCTCTTTCGACTTTTTGTAAAACTTCTTCAGCTTCCTGCACGTATCTTGAGTCAACTTCGGCATCTGGTTCCTCTGGAGCTGCGAATTGGTTAAAGGTCGCTGAACGGTTTCCGCTCATCCCTTCTTGGTCAATGGCTGACTCAAATCGGTGAGCCAAAACAAATGGTTTACCGATTCGGACCTTGGCATCACGCTCATCTAAGTAACCTATTTCAGTTTTAATCGGAATTCTTAAAAAGACATACTGCTCTGGGTCTTTATCTAATTGATAGTCAAAGTATGCATGGTCATAATCCCAGTTACCGCCAATGACAAAGTCTAAGCGTTTTAATATATTTTCTAAATCATATAAGTCATACATTTGATTATCAATACCTGAATCTAACTGTTTCACGTTTATCACCTCACCACTAGTATGTACGGCGAAAAAATAAACATTCATTTAAGAATTTGCCAAAGAAATTTAAGATGTTTTATGGCGATAAATCATGATCGTGTTTAAAACCAACGTCACCAATAGCAGCACAGCCCCAACTTTTACTAAGGCTCCTGTTGTATCCATGATTGCTGCCCAATCTTCAATCCTAACTAAATGATTTTGATAAATAATTTGAAAAAATAATGCAACCGCACAAGCACTAATACTCATAAAGGCTAGAACAGCCAAATTAGAGCTCTCGCGCTGTTTATCATACACAAGAGCAATAATTGGTATAAACCAAGCCACAACACCCAGAATTAGACTACCGATGTTTAACCAAGTCATCATTTACCCACCCTTTGATAAAAATTTAATCATTCTTATATTAACATAAAATTCCAACCGAAATAAAAACACGCAAATTCAGAGAACCTATGTGTTAGTAAAAAAAATTAGTTTTTTTCTTTTATAGGAATCCAAACTTCACAACGATAACCTTCACTATAGGCATCACTATTAGGATACACTTCGATTTCAGGTCCACCAGCATGTTCATAACCGGTTGAAGGGAACCATTCAGAAAAGATTCGCTTCCATACATTTTGAATGGCATTTGGCATCGCACCAACGGATTCGAAAACGGCCCAAGTTGCTTCTGGAATTTCTTTCTCAACTAAGCCATCCATTGGTTCATGTTTAGTTTTTTCAATACCAATTACATAGGATAATTTCTCTAAATCAGATGAAAAATCCATACAAACACCTAAAACTCCTAAATCTCCCGCTTGTCTAGATATCTGTTCAACCGTTCCATTCGCGTGAGACTCATTCCAAAATTGAGGTATATCTACATTCTGTGCTTTCTACCGTCTGATTTAAGTCTAACATTAAATCCCATAGAAAAACGCATGGATTTGCTTCAAATCCATGCGCTTGAGCTTTTCTTATAATGACATCGTTAAAATTTGTCTTACATCCTCATCTTGTAACTTGTTAAAGTTACCAAATGGTCCGTTCTTCATCGCACGGTCTACCATTAGGTCAATTTTAGAATCATCAATGTCATAATCAGCTAAACGTGATGGCGCGCCTAGAGCTGTCCAGAATTGACTTAGTCGATCAATTCCTTCAAGAGCCACTTCTTTATCAGTTTTACCTGAAGGGTCAACACCAAATACTCTCACTGCTAATTGTTTGAATTTCTTCGGATCAACATCCACATTGTGTCTCATCCAGTTAGGGAATAGGATCGCTAATCCGCCTGCGTGTGGAATGTCATAGACAGCTGATACTGCGTGCTCAATATTGTGTGATGCCCAGTCACCGCGTGTACCCATTTGTAGCATACCGTTTAATGCAACAGTTCCTGCATACATAATCGTTTCGCGATACTCGTATGAATCTAAGTTATTAATCAACTTCGGTGCTGTTTCAATAATCGTTTTTAATACACCTTCACACATGCGCTCCTGAACTGGCGCTGTGGTTGGACGATAAAAGTACTGCTCAAAGATATGACTCATCATATCAACAATTCCGTAAATCGTTTGATCTTTTGGAACTGAATAAGTATGAACTGGGTCTAAGATTGAGAATTTAGGATAAGAGAAAGGTGAGCCCCACCCATATTTCTCGTTTGTCTCCCAGTTTGTAATAACCGCACCTGCGTTCATTTCTGAACCAGTAGCTGCTAGCGTTAACACTGTGCCTAACGGAAGCGCATCTTGTGGGGTTACTTTTTTCGTAACAAGATCCCAAGCGTCTCCATCGTACTTAGCTGCGTTTGCGATTGTTTTTGTTGCATCAATAACACTACCGCCACCTACCGCTAATAAGAAATCAATGTTGTTTTCTTTACAAAAATCTGCACCTTTATTCACTGTCGCTAAGCGTGGGTTTGGCTCAACACCACCAAATTCAAAAGTTTCATATCCATTGTCTTGTAATTTTTTCTGTACATTAGCAAAAATACCATTACGTTTAATACTTCCTCCACCGTAAACAATTAACACTTTGTTTACGCCGTCAGGAATTAAGTTAGGTAAACTCTCTAGCTGACCTCGACCAAATACTAATTTTGTAGGGTTGTGAAACGTGAAATTTTCCATGTCGATTACTCCTTTCTTCCATTACCTAATTTTTATTATGAGGAAAAAATCCTTTTTAATCAAAAAAAGTGTCTCGAGGAATTCCTCTGAGACACTTTAAGATTAACCACGATACGTTTGTTCACGGTCTTTTGATTGCTCAATCCACTCTTCAAGTTTATCTTTAAGAACGTTAAAGCCAGTTCCTTGATCTTCTTGTTTCTTAGGTTGAGCAGCTTGCTTTTTAGGCTGTTTTTGTGTTTTTGGTTTTTCTTCCGTAGCACGAATAGATAAAGAATATTTTCCACTATCTTCTTCTACGTTTAACACTTTAACCTGTACTTCATCACCAACGGTAAGATGATCATTCACATCTTTTACATAACCGTGAGTAACTTCTGAAATGTGAACAAGGCCCTGAGTATTTTCATCTAAGGCAACAAAGGCACCATAAGGTTGGATACCTGTTACTTTACCAGTTAGCACTTGTCCTTCTTCGATGATTTTTGACATATTATACAACTCCCGACGCTATTTCTTTTGCACAATTTAATATTTTAACACAATCTAAGCACTTAATCAAAAAATGCTTAAGTTAAACCATCACGTATATTTTCTGCATTTTTTTATAAAATCATGTTTAATAATTTTTAAAACGGTTATAAATAGTAATGTAATACTTTCTCGTATTCCCCCTTTGGCAAAGTGTTGGATAAGCACTTTGCTCTTTTTTTTTGAAATTTTTTAGCATTCACTTCCATATTTCGTTAAACTTAATATTGAGGTGAATAAACATGACATATAATTTTAGTGATGTAATTAATCGAGAAAATACGCGTGCAGCCAAATTTGAATATCGCGAAACATTATTTGGCCGTTCGGATGTCCTCCCATTATGGGTGGCTGACATGGATTTTGAATCCGTTCCAGAGCTGGAAGAAGCGTTAATTAAGAGAGCAAAACATAATTTATATGGTTACACCACATTTGATGATGACATCTTACAATCTATTAAAAATTGGCTGTCATCAAGACATAATTTTGAGATCGACACGAGCTTATTAAGTTTTAGTCCTGGTGTGATTCCATCTTTACATGCACTTGTTCAAATTTTCACAGAGGAAAATGACCAAATTGTCATTCAACCACCAGTGTATCCTCCATTTTTCTCTGTCATAAAAGCTCATAATCGTGAGCTAGTTGAGAATCCATTAGTTAATCGTAATGGACATTATGAGATGGATTTTGACCATCTAGAAGAGACGTTTAAAAATGGAGCCAAAGCATTTATTTTATGTAGTCCACACAATCCAGTTGGGCGCGTTTGGAATAACGATGAGCTAGAAAAATTGGCTGATTTATGTGTTAAATATAATGTTTGGTTATTCTCTGATGATATTCATGCAGACATTGTGTTTGATGGATACGAACACACGCCGATTTCTACTTTAAATGATGAGATAGCTAAGCTTACTTTTACATTAATGGCTCCATCTAAAACGTTTAATATTGCTGGTCTTCAGGCTTCATATGTTATTTCACCAAATGAAGATCTTAAAAAGAAAGTCAATGAGCAGTTAATGCGTCAAGGATTCTCATCACTGAATACCTTCGCATTCACGGCGATGGAAACAGTCTATAATCATGGTGCTGACTGGCTAGATGCATTGATTCGCCAGCTTGAGGAAAATAAGCAGTTAATTGATGAAAAATTGGCAGGTACAAAAATATCTGCTGTTGATACTGAAGGTACTTATTTAGTATGGTTAGATTTTTCTAAAACAGGTCTAGACCATGATGAAATCAAGCGCAAGTTGAACGATGAAGCAAAAGTTGGTCTAAATGACGGTAAATCATTTGGTGACCAAGGTGAAACGTTTATGCGGATAAATATCGCTTCACCTAAGCAAGTGATTGAAGAAGGAATCGATCGTATTATTAAAGTTTTTGGATAAGGAAAAGCGATTGGGGTAGCCCAATCGCTTTACTTTTTCTCTTCTTCTTGTTCTTCGACTTGATCACCTGGGTTTTGACCTTCTGAGCGCTCTTGACCTTTGATTACTTCAGCACAAGCAACGCGATCACCTGCATTTCCAGCAGGCTGACTAACACCGTCGTCTTGGTCGGAGTGTATAATCAATGCCTTTCCTCCATCTTTAAAAAGTGAACCTTTCCCATCTTGAAGTGTGGCGTCTTCAATTACATATTCATATGTTGCGGTGCCGTCTTCTTTAACCTCAAGATTGGTCATGTCACCGATGTGATGACCATCAGGGTGCATTAGACCATGCTTCTTTTCACCTTCATTATTCCAATGGTTCCCGGCCGACTCAAATGTTGGTGCTTCACATTTCGGAAACTCATGCAAGTGAATCCCGTGAAAACCAGGTTCCAATCCTTCTAAGTTAACGGTTAATTTCACACCGCCTGGGTCACTTTGAAACTTAGCCTTTCCTATAATATCTAAATCTTGATTTTTAATATCCGCTTCATAAATCGATTCCACATCTGCTTGGCATGCTGACAAAATCAATAAAAATCCAATTCCAATTAATAATTTTCGCATCCTTCTCACCTCATTATTCAGTTTGTAGAAAAATGAGGAATCTTAAACATACGAAAGTCATTTTCAGAGATTTTGTTTTGAATAGCCGTTCATAAATTGGGGAAACCGTTCATAAATTCCCGTAACTCGTTCATAAACTCCCGGAACCCGTTCATAAGCTGCTCAAACTCGTTCATAAATTGCTCGAACCCGTTCATAACCTGCTCAAACTCGTTCATAACCTGCTCAAACTCGTTCATAACCTGCTCAAACCCGTTCATAAGCTGCTCGAACCCGTTCATAAGCTGCTCAAACTCGTTCATAACCTGCTCAAACCCGTTCATAAGCTGCTCAAACTCGTTCATAAACTCCCGGAACCCGTTCATGATCTGCTCAAACTCGTTCATAAACCTGAACTTCATCTCTGCTCTTTCGTCTCATAAAAAACAACCTAGGTGAGCTATGTCACCTAGGTTGTTCTGATTCACGTTTTCCTTCAGGATACTGAGATTCAAATTTTTCTTGATCTCGCTTGGCTTTTTTTATAATCATTCTCATGACTAAAACGGCCACTGTGATAAATATTAACAGTGTGAGAATCGCCGGAATATATGCAGATTTATCTTCTGGGAAGTATAAAAACTCCATCATAGCTAAATCACCTATTTCTTTAAACTAACTTCATTATATCAGATGCGCCAAGCGATCCTTCAATACTTTTGTTTCGATTTTATGAAAATTAAAGTTCTTTAACTAAGTTCGCCATTTCGATTGCACCAACTGCAGCGTCGTAACCTTTGTTGCCAGCTTTTGTGCCAGCACGTTCGATTGCCTGTTCTATGGTGTTGGTTGTGATGACACCGAAAATAACTGGTACGCCAGTTTCTAAGTTAGCATGTGAAACGCCCTTAGCTGCTTCGCTACAAACATAATCAAAGTGAGGCGTTGACCCTTTAATCACCGCACCTAATGTAATGACAGCATCGTAATCGCCAGAAGCTGCTAATTTTTTCGCCGCAAGTGGAATCTCAAATGCACCTGGTACCCATGCTAATGTGATGTCATCGTCGTTAACACCGTGGCGCTTAAGTCCGCCAACCGCTCCATCGACTAGTTTTTCTGTAATAAAATCGTTAAAACGACCTGCTACGATGGCCACTTTTAATCCTGATCCTACTAAATTACCTTCAATTGTTTTCATAATAAATTCCCCTCCGTCTTAGAATAAATGTCCTAATTTATCACGTTTAGTATCTAAGTATTTTTGGTTGTCTTTGTTTGGCTGCATTTTCAAAGGCACACGTTCAACTAACTCTAAATCATAACCATGGAGCCCTTTAATCTTACGTGGGTTATTAGTCAACAGGCGCATTTTGCGAACGCCTAGATCTTCTAAAATTTGTGCGCCGATTCCGTAATCACGTAAGTCTGCTGGATATCCTAGTTTTTCATTTGCTTCAACCGTGTCATAGCCTTCTTCTTGAAGTTTATAAGCTTTTAATTTATTTAAAAGACCAATGCCACGGCCTTCTTGGCGCATGTATAATAAGACACCTTTGCCTTCTTCTTCAATTTGTTGTAATGCAGACTCTAATTGTGGTCCACAATCACAACGATGTGAACCAAACACATCCCCTGTTAAGCACTCACTATGCACACGCACAAGTGTAGGCTCATCAGGTGTCACTTCACCTTTAACAAGCGCAATATGCTCACGACCATCAATTTGGTTCGTATAAGCTACCGTGCGAAAATCGCCATATGACGTTGGTAAGTTAATTTCCACTTCACGGTGAACGAGTTTTTCATGCATGCGACGATATTTTATTAAATCTTCGATGGTGACAAGTTTTAGATCGTGTTTGTCTGCTAACTTGCGTAATTCAGGTACACGGGCCATTGTACCGTCTTCATTCATAATTTCACAAATCGCACCTGCTGGTTTTGACCCTGCTAACTGAGCAAAATCAACCGCCGCTTCCGTATGTCCAGCACGACGAAGCACGCCACCTTTTTTCGCAATTAGTGGAAAAATATGCCCTGGACGCTTAAATTCGGTCGGTACCACCTCATCCTCTGCCAATCGAGTAATCGTATTCGAACGCTCTTCTGCACTAATTCCTGTTGTCGTATCTACGTGGTCAATACTTACCGTGAATGCTGTTCCGTGGCTATCTGTATTCACATCAGCCATTAAATTAAGCTGTAGTTGATCCGCTTTTTCTTGCGTGATGGGTGCGCAAAGTAATCCGCGTCCTTCACTTACCATAAAGTTCACGACTTCTGGTGTTGTATATTCTGCTAGTGCGACAAAATCACCTTCGTTTTCACGATTTTCATCATCAACGACAATGATGACTTTCCCCTTTTTTAAATCTTCAATTGCTTCTTGTATTGAATCAAACATAAATGCCCCTCCTATTTTAACCCTCTCTAGTTACTGTCCCATAAAACCTGCACGGCGTAATTGTTCAACTGAAATACCGTCTGCTTCACCTTCACTTGGCTTCACCAGTTGATGAACGTATTTCAACAACATATCACATTCAATATTGACTTCATCACCTTCATGCTTAGATGTTAAAATCGTCGCTTCTTGAGTATGAGGAATCAGTGAAATCGTAAATCGATTGTTCTCAACGCCAAATACGGTAAGCGATGTCCCGTCAACACTGACAGATCCTTTTAACATAAAATATTTGGCTAACTCATCTGGTACCTCAATGTAGAAGTACTCAGCGTTGTCTTTACGTTCACGTTTAACAATTTTCCCGACACCATCCACATGCCCTGACACAAAATGACCACCAAAACGTCCATTTGCTGGCATCGCACGTTCAAGATTCACTTTCGACCCTTCTGATAAACCTTTTAACGCAGTATGATGAAATGTCTCTGGCATAATATCAGTATCAAACGTCGTGTTTGTAAAATTCGTCACGGTTAAGCAAACACCATTAACCGAAATGCTGTCGCCTAGCTGGACATCCTGGGTAATCTTTTCAACTTCAATCGTTAATTGTAACGACTCTTCACCTTGAATCATTTGTTTAATTGTCCCTACTTCTTCAACAATACCTGTAAACATTATGAACCCTCCTCTTCGCGAGGCTTTGCGATAATTTTTATATCTTGACCAATCGTTTCAACCGAATCAAATTCCACATGAATGGAGTCTTTGACTTCATCGAAACCTAATTGATTATAAAAAGCTTTACTCATGGCTCCACCGATTAATTTCGGCGCCATGTAAACATGTATCTCATTGAATAATTTCTCTTGTATAAAAGCAGAATGAATCGTTGAGCCACCTTCAACATAAAGGCTCATGAGTTTTTCATCAGCCATGCGATCTAGTAAGGCTTCTAAATTAATTTGTTCATGATTTAGCCGCCATACTTGCACATGATCTATGTCATTCAGTACGTCTTCTTTGTTAGTATTTGCATTTTTTCCACAAACTACTATTGTATTTGAATCATGGTTTGTTAAAAGCTTAGTTTCTAAAGGAATCGATAAATGTGTATCGAGGACGATACGTGTAGGGTTCATACCTCCGTGGGGCAAACGGGTGGTTAATAGAGGATCATCTCGTAAAACCGTCTCACTTCCAACTAAAATCGCGTCATGTCGATGACGATTATGATGAACATCTAATCTTGATTGATCACTAGTTATCCATTTACTATCACCACTATTAGCTGTCATTTTCCCATCTAAGGAAACAGCTGTTTTTAGCGTGATATATGGACGCTTGGTTTTCATAAAATGAAAGAACATTTTATTAATGTCTTGAGCTTCTTGTTCTAAAATACCAACTTCAACATCAATACCTTCTCGGCGAATCCACTCAACACCGCCACCTGCAACTTTCGGGTTCGGGTCAAGCGTTGCAACGTATACCTTTTTTATCCCAGCATCAATAATTGCTTTGGTACACGGAGGCGTTTTGCCGTAATGTGCACAAGGTTCTAACGTCACATAAATTTCGGCATCTTTAGCAAGTTCACCAGCCTGCTTAAGCGCAAACACTTCAGCGTGCGGTTCACCAGACTTCATGTGAGTACCAGTGCCAACCACTTGGCCATCTTTAACTACGACCGCACCCACAGATGGATTCGGACGTGTTTGACCAATCGTAAGTCTCGCCAATTCTAAGGCATGATGCATAAAGAAATACTTATCTCTCAATCGTTAACCCCCTTTTTTCATAAACGGGTAACGATCCGATCCTTCTCCCATCCAGACTCTCACTGTCGGTTCTAGTTTCTCACTAGATCAGCCGCCATAAAAAAAGCGGGTCGCGGACTAAGAATGGCTCTGCATCCATCACCGCCGGTCGGGATTTTCACCCAGCCCCGAAGAATCAATACTCAGATTGCTTAAAACTGAATACGATAAACCCTAATTAACTTTAGGATTAAACATTAAATCAGATAATACTGTGATTAACAGTTAACTGATACTAACAATTATACAATAAGTCTTTTAGAAACGCTATAAATTGGCCTACTCTTTAATGTTAACTCTGACATTTTATAACACTCTTTTAAGCATGACATATATTAAATTACAAAATCTTTTAAAGGTGGCATCTGAATGGAGATTTATGATTTCCTAAAATCTAACAATACAAATACTAGTGACATACCTGAAAGTCTAAAATTAGCATTAGTAGCCAGCACACTTACAACATTGGCTGATGCAATAGCTACCTTATCCGCATTATTAGCAATCGATGAAACTAAAGAAGCTAATTTACAAGCCGAACAAGAAAAAGAAGAGTTAAATCAACAATTACTTAATCTTCAAAATCAACTAGATGACTTAACAAGTGATCAGGATCAACAACAAGAAAGTATAGATCAAGTCGTCATTTGGTTAAATTCTATTCAAAAACAAATAGATGATATTAACTCATAAGCTATTACATATATTTCGATATATTATATTGGACAATCCTTGATATAATAAAAAACAAATTTTCAAAAGTGTTTAAACCAATTCTTTTCGTGGAATTAATCAAATAAATCCACAAAAAGGAGATGATCTCATTGGATTTAAAACCATTACTAAATAAACTTGAACATTATCATTCTGAAAAACCGAATAAAGTGTTTACGATGTATTTAAATACAGACCCAGCTGACCCTGACCAACAAGGTGGAAAATGGAGATTACAGCTTAAAAATGGATTAAATAATTTTGAATCCTACTTACAAGAAGATGGTGATTCAGATGAAAAGCGTAACTACTGGGCTGTTAAAGAGAAAGTCGAAAACTTTATGAATGAAAATGAAATGAACCTTAAAAAGAGTGTTATCATTTTTGCAACTGGAGATGGCGATATCTGGTTCGCAGATATTTTACAAATGCCAGTTAAAACAGCGTTCTATTGGGAAGAAGAACCTGTATTAGATCAGTTAAAAGAATTACAACAAACGTTCCCTAAAACAGGCATCATTTTGACTCAGAAGAACCAAATCAAATATATTGATGCAGATTTAGGAACGGTCAATGAAACAAATGTATATGAACTAGACTTAGATACAGAAGATTGGAGAATGCACCAAGGTACCCACAAAGCTGATTCCAACTTAGGTACTGGCGGTGGCAAAACATCTAAAAAAGATGAATTTAACGAACGTTTCGAAGCTAACCGTTATCGTTGGTACAAAAGCATTGCACCAAAACTAGATAAAGTCGCCAAAGATCATGGTTGGGAACGAATTTATCTAGTTGGTGAATCAGATGAAGTTAATGACTTAGAAGACCATATGAATAAAGAAATTGAAGGTAAAATTAATAAGAACTTACTCGATCACGAAGAAATGAAAGTGCTAGAAGAGGTTGTATAAATGTTAACTGAGCTCGACCACGGGCTCAGTTTTTTTAAACAAAATGAGGAGGAACACCGATGATTGAACAAATTGTAAAGGAATATTTTGAGGCCTGGAATAAAGCACTTGATACGAACAATCCTGACTACATTCGCCAAAAGATGTCTAAAAGATTTACGGGTTTCTGGTGTCACAGCGCACTAGATGTCCCTTCGAAATATGACTACAACTATGATTTAAATGCTGTCTTAGAACAATATTTAAATATGAATGCCCAAAAGTCATTTGAAATAGAATCTATTACTGAAAGAACGAATGACATGTTAGTAATCGGGACTGAAACTAATACGGTTAATGGAATCGAATATCCTGCTAAGGCGATCTTTGTTTGGCGTCAGGAAAATAACCAGTGGAAATTATTGCGCGAATATATTGAATTAATTAACTAAATACGTTTAAATTGTGCACTAATATGAAATATGGTAGGTTAAGGAGGTAAGAAAGAATCAAGGAGGATCTACGATATGAGTACACATATTGGTGCCAAAAAAGGCGATATTGCAGATACGATTCTACTTCCAGGTGACCCGCTACGTGCCAAATATATTGCGGAAACATTTTTAGAAGATGTGACTTGCTATAACGAAGTTCGTGGTATGTACGGTTACACTGGTACATACCAAGGTAAGCGCATCTCTGTACAAGGAACAGGTATGGGCGTCCCTAGTATCTCAATTTACGTAAATGAATTAATTCAAGAGTATGATGTTCAAAACTTAATTCGCGTTGGTTCTTGTGGCGCGCTTCAAAAAGACGTTAAAGTTCGTGACGTCATTTTAGCTCAAACATCAACGACTGACTCACAGATGAACCGTATGGAGTTTGGTGGAATTGACTATGCTCCTGGTGCAGACTTCAATCTTCTTAAGAAAGCTTACGAGGTTGGTGAAGAGCGCGGCTTGAACCTAAGAGTCGGTAACGTCTTCACAAGCGATAGCTTCTACCGTGACAATGCAATGGAACTATTCCAAAAGCTTGCGGATTACAACGTGCTTGCGGTTGAAATGGAAACAACAGCTCTTTACACATTAGCTGCTAAGTACAACCGTAACGCATTATCTGTTCTGACAGTAAGTGACCACATCTTAACAGGCGAGGAAACAACAGCTGAAGAACGCCAAACAACGTTTAACGACATGATCGAAGTAGCTTTAGAAGCTGCGAC
This sequence comes from Piscibacillus sp. B03, assembly GCF_052246295.1. Classification (NCBI taxonomy): domain Bacteria; kingdom Bacillati; phylum Bacillota; class Bacilli; order Caryophanales; family Bacillaceae; genus Piscibacillus; species Piscibacillus sp. B03. The sequence goes on from NZ_JBQQCO010000014.1 coordinate 44,432, forward strand.
AAAATAATGATTGGTATGAGCACCGAGAGTAGTCGGTGCTCTTTTTTTGGGGTCGATAAATTTCGTTTAGGGGTCGATAAAAACGCATTTTTTACCCCGCCGACAAATTTCGTGGTCGATTTTTTTTGAAATGGGGTCGATATTTAATCAAATGGGGTCGATTATATTGGCTGTGATCGTTATTTCGAAGCAATGACGGTCCCTAGTGGAACCTCCTCACCATTTTCAAATACCAAAATCGTATCATATTCCTGATCTAACGAAACTTTATAGAAAGCTTCATAATCTAACGACTCATCACCGTAATCTTCAGTATGATCACTGTTGTATCTAAGATTTAACGTATCGCCATTCGAATCCACTTCAAACTGTGTAAAATAAGTGGCAGTCTCCCCTTGTTGGACATTAGACCCGTTTAGATAAACATAAAGTACATCCTTTTCATTACCATAAAATAGGTGTGCACCATTTTCGTCAACGTGACCAAAAGAATCACGAATCGTTTCATCAAGATCTGCTTCATTCAATTTTTCTACTGATAATTCCTTCTCAGACTGGCATCCTGATAAAATTAAAATTGTAACTATTAGTGCGATCCATAGAAATCTCACCTTAATCTTCTCCTCTACTTAATATAATAATTTGATCAGCTTCGAAATTTTGTTTTATATCAATATCAATTGAAGTGGTTAACGTCACTTCAACTTTACTCCCAGGTTTAAGGTCATCAATCGATAACGACTTTTCTTCTTGATTTTTAATTTCTGTTTAGTCTGTGATCTCGATGGGACACTCTACGCCAAAGTCATCATCCGTCTTATTGAGTTGCTCAGAACAGTCGACTACCATCACATCGTCTTCGGTCAAAGCATCAATTTCCCACGTAAATGTTTTATTTCCGATGCAGCCTGCAAGAAATACGACTAATATGATTATGAGCTTTTTCACTCCTGGGACTCCTCGCCGTCTTGAAAAAAGTACTTAGGTTGAGCTTCGTCGAGATCAAAATTAACGGTACCATCACGAAACTTAACAAATGGATCGTTACTATCAACAATCCAAGCCTCTCCATTATACTCATCGATTGTTTCTTTCCACTCATATGTATGACCTTGAACGTCCACCACTAACGTTGTTTCCGCGAACGAGGTATGACCATCTTCTTTTCTAATATTATAAATATCAAAATCCTTAATTTGATATTCAAATTCGTTAAGCGTTTTAACTTTTTCCATATAAAATTGTTTGGCTTCCTTCTCAGATAACTTTGTGCCGTCTGTTGGATGATGATTCTCATTATCGTCATATACGTACAAATGGTTGAATGTACTCTCGTAGTCTTCGTCGATTAACGATTCATAATATTCCTCTGCGACGCGTTTAACTTTTTGCTCTGGACTATTTTGGTAGTAATAATAAAATCCAACAGCTAAACTTATGAGTGCAACGATAGTTATAACATTTTTTACAGTTTCAGACATAAAAACCCCCCAAAGGTATTTATTCTATATAGTGATTATTTTTCCTTCTCATGCATTGTTCACCTTAACAAAAAACTAGTTGACATTATTTTCGTAATTGTTTACCATATTTTCAGAAAGGGTGACAATACATGAATTCAAAATTTAAAACTTTAGACTTAACACTAGGCGCCGTATTCGTCGTACTAATGATGATTGGTGCAAACATTGCATTTTGGTTTCCTGCATTTAAAATTACATACGCAAGCGGGGAAGTACCAATTACACTACAAACACTTTTCGCGATCATGGCTGGTTTAATTTTAGGTAAAAAATTAGGCGCATTCTCGATGATTGTCTACTTACTTGTTGGAATCGCGGGAGTTCCAGTTTTCGCACAAATGAGCGCTGGCGCGACTGCACTAATTTCACCAACAGGTGGATTCTTAATTTCATTTATTTTTGTCGCATTCATTGCAGGTTATATCGTTGAGAAAGCAAGTCAGCCAAAAGTAAGCATTTACTTAATCGCAACGTTTGCCGGACTTATGACAAATTACGTAATCGGCACACCATTTATGTATCTATCATTAAATTACATCTCAGAAGTCGCAATTTCGATGAAAGCTTCAGTCATTTCCATGATTCCATTCTTTATTAAAGATTTTATTATAACAATGGGACTTGCGGTTGTATTACCGCAGTTTATATCTAGATTGTCTAAAGCCGTCCCAACTTTAGCGTCTAGAACATAATTTATATACACCCATTTTCCTTTCCACATTTCTAATCAGTGGTTGGCCATTTCGATTTGATCGAAATGGCTTTTTTTCTATGATTTTAGGTACTGTTTTTGATTTCATGTGCAGCCCTCGATTTCACGTGAACTCATCCCATTCCAAAAGAAAAAGCTGACGGACTTGCATCCGCCAGCTTTCAATCGAATACTTTTGCGCTTGCACAAAAGTTCCATATTTATTTTTGATTCATAATCGTCTTCGCTAACGTGCGGACCATGACACCTGTTGGGCCTTTTGGACCTAGGTCGTGTTCTGATTCAGACATGGCCGTACCTGCGATATCTAAGTGAACCCATGGTGTATCACCGACAAATTCACCTACAAAACAACCTGCTAATACAGCATGGCCTTTACGACCTGGTGAATTATTTAAGTCCGCAATGTGGCTTGTACGAACTTTTTTCTTAAATACGTCATGGTATGGAAGTTCCCATATAAGCTCTCCTGCTTGTTCAGAAGCTTCGTAAACTTGATCAAACCACTCGCCGTTGTTCGTCATAGCGCCTGTCATTTCATCTCCTAGCGCTACCACAACGCCTCCTGTTAACGTTGCCACATCAATGATTCGTGATGCACCTTGTTGATTCGCATAAGTGACTGCATCCGCTAACGCTAAGCGACCTTCTGCGTCTGTGTTACGGACTTCTATTGTTTTTCCACTCATAGACACAATCACATCATCTGGCTTGAACGCATCACCACTAATCATATTGTCAGTAGATGGAACCAAACATAGTACGTTTTCCTCAGGCTTGATTTGACCAATCGCATCCATCGCACCTAACACTGATGCTGCTCCACCCATGTCCATTTTCATGCCAATGATGCCTTCTTTACCTTTTAACGAGTAGCCACCTGTATCAAATGTAATCCCTTTACCGACTAATGCGACAGGATCACTCCACTCCGCTTTCCCTTGATATTTCATTACGATAAAACGAGGTGGTTCCTTGGACCCTTGGTTAACTGCTAATAATGCACCCATGCCTAGTTCTTCAATCTGTTCTTTCTCAAAAATTTCGATTTCCATGCCGTGTTTATGTGCAATATTCTCAGCATAAGCTGCTAAGTCAGAAGCTGTAAGTAAGTTTCCAGGCAAATTAACTAAGTGACGAGCTGAGTTTGTCCCTTCACCTAAAGCTAAACCAACTTCGATTGCTTGTTTTACACCTTCCTCGCCTGAAATTACAGTGAGGTCTGATAAGAAGCCTTTGTTCTCTCGATCTGTGTGATACGTTTCAAGCTGATAAGTCGACATAACAAAAGCTTCTCCGATTGCTTCTGCAAACGTTAAATCTTCTGTAAAACTTTCTAAAGCAACCGTCGCTCCTGTTAACTGATCACTATTTACCTGTTTGAACGCTTTCCCCATCACTTTGCGAAAACGACTGACATCTAGTTCATCTTTTTTACCTAATCCTACAAAATAAACTCGTTTTGCGTCCGCATTTCCAAATGTATGTACTTTAGAAACTTTTCCATAAGCATTGTGGATGTCGCCTTGCTTAACAAGTTCTTCTAGGTGACCATCTAGTACCTCATTTAAAGACTGATACACTTGTTGTTCTTCTTTACTTTCTTCGTATAGACCTACTAATAGTGCATCTGTTTCGACGTTTGTGACTTGATTATTAATTACATTGACCATGTGTACACCTCCGTATTATTATCATTATCTTATCAAATATTTTATCAGTTCGAAATCACAAATGTTTGTTTTTTTCAGAACATAAATAGGGTATGATGATTATATAGATTAGATACAGAACAGTTTTAGAAGGTGGCGTCAAAATGGAAATACTACACAATACACCGTTAGTTTTAGCATTGTTTGCAGTTGTGTTTGCTCAAGTTGTCAAAATTCCAATCCATTTTATTGCGGACCGTAAGTTAGAACTTTCACTTGCATTCAGTACAGGTGGAATGCCAAGTAGCCACTCAGCGGCAGTGGCAGCACTAACAACTGCGGTAGGAATTGAACACGGGTTAGATTCGCCTTATTTTGCGATAGCCTGCGTCTTAAGTATTATCGTTATGTATGATGCAACAGGAATAAGACGACATGCCGGTCAACATGCAACGATTTTAAATCAATTGGTAAAAGATTTTCAACGCTTGGTCGATGAGGCAAAGCATTGGCAAGAAAAAGAAGAACGTGAAAAACAGCGTGAACTTAAAGAATTACTCGGGCACCAACCGATCGAAGTGTTCTTTGGTGCACTAACAGGAATCTTAATATCCGTTATCTTTTATGCAATATAAATATAGGCCGAACTCTTGGATTAACACCTAGGGTTCGGTTTATTTCATATTGTAGGATAGTCAAAATGCAATACTCCTAATCGGCTAAAAGTGGCCATGTCCATTTAGTGTGGGCTTTGATCCGTTTTACAGACACAGCGTCGCATTTCTCGTACACTTTCGGACGTTCAGCCCTCCCTATCAACATTCGGCGGCTCCCTATCGACATTCAGAGTCTCCCTATCGACATTCAGCGCTTCCCTATCGACATTCAGAGTCTCCCTATCGACAATCAGCGCTCCACTATCGACATTCAGCGCTCCACTATCGACATCAAGGGCTTCCTTATCGACATCCAGCACTTCCCTATCGACATTCAGCGCTCCACTATCGACATCAAGGGCTTCCTTATCGACATCCAGCACTTCCCTATCGACATTCAGCACTTCCCTATCGACATCCAGCGCTCCACTATCGACATTCCACGGCTCCCTATCGACATTCCGCGGCTCACTATCGACATTCAGAGTCTCCCTATCGACATTCAGCGCTTCCCTATCATCATTCAGCGCTCCACTATCGACATTCCGCGGCTCCCTATCGACATTCAGCACTTCCCTGACGACATCCAGCGATACCCTTCAACCCGTATGTAGGTTGACTTCGTTTCAGGAGCCATTTCAAACTTAAAGCAAAAGGCCACCTCAGTCTTTTATTAGACTTTGGTAGCCTTAATCTACTATTCATTAAAAACGGGTAATGCCTCTGAAGTAATCTGTTCTTCCCAAAACGCTAAATCACTTTCTGTCACGGTACCTTCACCCATTTCGATGACATACACATCCGTGCTCTTTTTACCCCATTCATTGTACACTTCATCTACTGTTTCATAATACAAATCTATTTTATTACCTTTAATAGCTCCGCCAGTATCCATTACAATTCCATAACCATAATCAGGTACATACATCACAGTGCCTAATGGAAACACACTTGGGTCTGCTGCAATCGTAGACAGTACGCCTCTTTGTACTGTTAATCCAGAAAACGTAATACCGTACAGAGGGTGACCCTCTGTTTTACCTGTCGATTCATAACCTGCAGTGTAGCCTGTTGCCACAACCGTTTTAGTAGGATATTGTTTGAACGCAACTTCTGCAGTCATAGACGTCTGTTCAACTTCATCACTTTGATCTGCTTGTCCACTTTCTTGCTCTGCCAAAACTGGCTGTACTTCCTTGTCCTCTTGTTTCTCACTCGCATCAACTTGCTCACTAACGCCAGCTACTGATAACTGTTCCCCATCTTCTCGATCTTCCTCTGCCTCTTCCCATACCTTAGATTTATGAGTTAATGAGACTTGGTGTCCTTCAAATTCTTTAGATTGAATAGATGGTGTGTATTCATCAGCTGCTTTAAAAGATAGATTTACAGTCAACAGCAGTGATGTCATGCTCACTAATAAAATAGCGAAAAAGAAAAAGCTTCTTAATTGATTACGCATGTTTAACACCTCTTTGTCATGAAGCGTAACCAAATTAAGAAGCTTTTATACATTTACCTGAAAATTTCGAAATTAACACACTAAAACATTTGATATCCTTTTTGCCTTAAAATTTTAATGACAATTCCAGCTACTATGGTACCAGCCAACCCTGCCAAGAGGACAATTAAGTCAAATGCCTCAAGAGCAACAATGCGATCTGGTAGTTGTGAAAAGGAATCTGTTGGAGACGTGAAGTAACTCCAGAATGAAACATTATCAATAATTAAAATAACAACAATAGGATAAACCAACGACATTAACCATGTTGTACGTAACAACATGTTGATAATAAACGCAATGCCAAAAAATAATACAAAAAACAATAATGCTGCAACAAATCCAAATAAAATACCCACGTTTGTTCCCTACCTTTATTCGTTCGTTAAACCTCTATCAGTTTAACATAAAAGAAAAGCAAAGACCTATGCCTTTGCTTTTCAAATCGTTACAATTTAGTGATACATATCAAGTTTACCTTTTTTAAGGACTAGACCAACGCCACCTAATTTCATTAGATAACGGTTATCGATTACTTTTTTCATAATTGAAGCTGAACGACCAAATAACTTCTTATCATCAAACACAACACCAATTGCGTCCGTGTGACCTAATGATGCTACTGTACCTTGAATGTTTGGTTCAAATCCTTCAAGTTTCTCACTTCCGCTGACTAATTGCTTTAAGTTGTGAGCCACAACATCTGCCATTTGAATCGCAATCTGTGCTGTTGGTGGATAAGGGCGTTCTGATTCAGGGTTCATGATCACTGCACAATCCCCTACCACAAACACATCATCATAGTCTGGCGTACGAAGATCATTGCGAACTGGTACACGGCCACGGTTTGTTTCGAAACCTGACTCTTGAACGATCGAGTTACCTGTTACACCAGCTGCCCAGATAACATTCTTAGATTTAATTTCTTCTTGTTCTTCGTCTTTTTCAACGATAATGCCTTCTTCATTAACTTTCTTAATCATTGTACCAAGTTTGAATTCAACGCCTTTTTCTTCAAGACGGTTCATCGCATATTCAACAAGTTCTGGATCAAAACCAGCTAATGCAGTTGGACCAGCTTCAACATTGATTAAACGCACTTTGTCTTTAGGTACATCATATTCTTGGCAAAGCTCTGGAATACGGTTTGCTAGTTCTGCAACGAATTCGATACCTGTAAAACCAGCACCACCAACAATAATTGTAATTAAATCCTGACGTTCATCTTTTTCTAAATTGTATTGAGCAAAATTGTACTCAATATGATCGCGGATTAAACGCGCACTGTTAATGTTTTGGATAGAGAAAGCGTGCTCTTTAAGCCCTTCAATACCGAATGTAGCTGATTCAAATCCTAAACCGATCACAAGATAGTCATAAGATAGTTCGCCATCTTCTAATGTAACTGTTTTGCTTTTTGGGTCGATCGATTGTACTGTGTCTTGTACGAAATTAATTTTGTTAAAATCGACAACATCTTTGATTGCAATACGAGTACGATCGTGGTGAAGTGTACCTGCTGCATTTTCATGTAGCCAAGTTGTTTGATAGTGATAGTCGTGTTTGTTTACCAACGTGATGTTGGCTTCCTCAGGTGACATTTTCTTTTGGAGGTTTACTGCCGTCATAATACCGCCGTAACCCGCACCAAGAATGACAATGTTTGGTCTGTTCATACTAATCCCTTCCATCCTTAAAAATTTTATGTCACGAATGACTTTGTGATTTTTTTCACAGATAAAAATAAAAGATTGTCATAATTTCGTTAAACATTCCTAAAGTCAATCTTAGAACTTTTTGTGACTATTTTCAACCCTCTTAATATTTTCTAATGTTTCAGATAATTTATAATAGAAAAAAGTTCTCATAACTGCCTGTATAATGTTATAATGTTCAATGGTGCGAATTGAATTCATAAAAGGTGGGGAAAATTTATGAGTGATCATGTTAGAGACATAACGATCATTGGCGCCGGTCCGGTTGGCCTATTCACTGCATTTTACGGCGGCTTACGTCAGGCTGATGTACAAATCATTGAAAGCCTTCCTCACATCGGTGGTCAATTATCTGCATTATATCCTGAAAAATATATCTTCGATGTTGCTGGATTTCCTAAAATCCGCGCACAAGAATTAGTTGATAACTTATATGAACAAGTTAAACCGTTCAACCCTGAAATCACGTTAGATCATGCGGTTCAAAAGGTTGAGAGAGTTGATGAAAACTTAATTAAGTTAACAACAGATAAAGATACATTCTATACAAAGACAATGATCATTACGGCTGGTAACGGGGCATTCGAACCTCGCAGACTAAAAATTGATGGTGCTGAAAAGTATGAGAGCACAAACTTACATTATTACATCAAAGATTTAGAAGCTTTTAGAGACAAAAAAGTTTTAGTCTGTGGTGGTGGTGACTCAGCAGTAGACTGGTCATTAATGTTAGAACCGATCGCAGAAAAAGTGACTATTGTTCACCGTCGCGATCAGTTCAGAGCTCACGAGCATAGTGTTGAGCAATTAAAAAATTCATCAGTTGAAGTTTTAACGCCTTATGTGCCTTATGACCTTGAAGGTGATGAGAACATTAATAAGGTAATCTTACAAAAAGTGAAATCAGAAGAAACAGTCGAGGTTGATGTTGATGATGTCATTATCAACTACGGTTTCATTTCATCTCTAGGCCCGATTAAAGATTGGGGATTAGAATTAGAGAAGAACAGCATTGTTGTTAACTCTAAAATGGAAACAAATATTCCTGGCGTTTATGCTGCTGGTGATATTTGTACTTACCCAGGAAAAGTTAAATTAATTGCAGCTGGTTTTGGTGAAGGACCAACTGCTGTAAATAATGCTAAAGTTCGCATTGATCCTAATTCTAGAGTACAACCGAAACACTCTACATCAATGAAAATTTTTGAAGATAAGTAATCTCTTTTCAAACAAAGGGGAGTAGCTTTCACAATAAAAGTCGTCATTCTCGGAGGTTAGAACCTCTCGGCTTTATTGGCAATCACAGATTGTTAGCGAGACTTTTGCTTACCTAATTTACGGTGGGCAAAGGTCTCTTTTTTTATGTTACATATATTGAGGGGGGATAAATTAAGTGGATTTATTTACAGTTGAGTTTTTCTCAGCATTAGTCGCAATTATATTAATTGATTTAGTGTTAGCTGGAGATAATGCAGTTGTCATCGCCTTAGCAGCTCGAAACTTACCGAAGCACCATCAACGAAAAGCTATTATCTGGGGGACTTTTGGGGCAATCTTCATCCGAGCACTAGCAACTGTTTTCGTAGTTTGGTTACTAAAGATTCCAGGACTTTTACTTATTGGTGGTATCGTGCTAATCTGGATTGCTTATAAACTCTTAACCGAAGAGGAAGAAGTCAATGTCAAAGCAGGAGGAAGTCTATGGGCAGCCATCAAGACAATTATTATTGCCGATGCGATGATGGGTCTAGATAACGTCCTTGCTGTTGCAGGTGCTGCACATGGAAGTGTTCTGTTAGTTGTCCTTGGTTTATTAATCTCAATTCCAATCATTGTATTTGGAAGTCAAATTGTCCTAAAGCTAATGGAAAGATTCCCGATGATTATCTTTATTGGTGGTGCTGTATTAGCCTGGACCGCTTCTAAGATGATTGTAAAAGAACCGATCATAGCTAATCTGTTTGCAAATGAATTTCTGAAATACGGATTAGAAGTCATGGTCGTTGTAGCCGTTATTGGCCTTGGTATTATGAAGAAGAAATCAGCTCAAACTCAAGCAGCTGGACAAGCATAAGGAAACCCTCCTCGTTTAGACGAGGAGGGTATTTTTACGGCCTGTTTATTGGGTTTCTTTTATTGACTGCCTTAGCTTTTCTAGTCTTGGTTCGACGCCGTCTCCTGCTTCGATTATATACTCAAATTGAATATATAATACATCATCATTAATTTGATAGGCGTAATACCCAGAAGCGATATCACCACTTTCATGATGCATAATACCTTCAAAGGAATTTTCCTCAGGGTCTAAAGGTGTTTGATCTCCATCTAACTCCGTTGCAAAATCGTTTAAAGCTGTGTTGTTAATGATTTCTACTGTTATTTTCACATTCTCAGCATCACTTGTATGAACGATTTTATCATCCTCTATTAAGTCATTTCCTAAGAATTCATTCATTTGGTAGCTGATTTGATGAGAGGTTATATGATACTCCAAGACGGTTGTGCTCTCTTCCATCCCCTCAATCATAATCGTTTCTTCATATGGACCTTCAACTTTCACTTCAAGATTGCGATTTTTTTCCTCTTCTACTGGCTGTTCACCCTCTTCAGGGTCTTCTTCAGGTGTATTTTCCGGCTCTTCGTTCACTTCTTCTTCTGATCCTTCTTCCGGATCCTGCCCTTGCACCTGTTCACTATCAGGTGGTGTACCTGGTTCATCAACCGTCATATTTTGTTGATTAATCATTGTCGCGGCAACGATCCCGAATAATAAGATTGCAGCTGCAGTTGCCATCCAAATAAATTGGCGCTTACGTTTCTGTTGTGCTCTCTTTTTCTTAGCATGTTTGGAAATTGCCATTCTCATCTCTTCCTTCTTTTTTGGATCAATGCTACTCATCGTTTTTAACCCCTTCAATTCATCAAGAAATTGATCATCATGTTTACTCATAGCTGACCCTCCCAACCTTAGTCTTTAGCACTTTTAATGCGCGATAGAATGTGATTCGTACTTTGTTTTCCGTCCAATTCAATACATCAGCCGCTTCCTTAATCGATAGTTCTTCGATTCCACGTAAAATTATGACATCTCGATAATTGGGCTTTAATGTATGAATGGCTTCATAGAGCAACGCTTTCTCCTCAGTTGTTTGATAAACATCCTCAGGTGATTCTTCGTTTTCAGTGTCATACGTATCAATGAGTTTACGCCAATCCTGTCGTTTCTTTTTCCTTGCTTCATCAATTGCTAGGTTACGCGCAATTGAAATTAACCAAGTCTTCGGGCTTGAGTTCCCTTTAAAGGAATCAAAGTTGTTTATAGCTTTAATGAATACATCTTGAACTAAATCTTCTACATCGGGTGACGATGTGTAATAAGCTAAAAATCGATATATATCATCGGCATATCGATCAAACCATTCGGTAATGAGTTCTTCATCCATGGCTTTACCCCCTAAATTGTTGTCTAATTAATAGACGCACATAAGTTCATCATATTACAAAAAATTTTATTTTGGGCTTCTTTACAGAAAAAAAGCTTGCTGTCCGTAGACAACAAGCTTTGATTAACACTTCTCTGGAGTACCTTCTCGTTCTTTCGCTTTGAATGAAGAACCACAACCACATGAAACGATGGCATTAGGATTATCAATCGTGAATCCGCCACCCATCATATTTTGTTTAAAATCAATGGTCGTGCCTTCAACGATTGGGCGGTCCATCTTAGCGATGACCACAGGAATATCGAAGTCTTCATAAAGTTCATCGGTTTCCTTGACTTCATAATCAAAACCTAATTTATAGGAAAGACCACTGCATCCTCCACCTTTTACACCGAAGCGTAAGTATACGTTCTCCGCAGTTTCTTCTTTAAGCATTTCTTTAACCTGATACTGAGCTTGCTCAGTTAGTTGGATTGCCATACGACATACCTCCTTAAGATTCATTATACTGATTGAATACAGTTCATTCAAATTTTCTGCCAATAAAATTCGCCTGTCGCGACTGTAACTGCCGGCCCTTTCATCATGACATGGCCATCTTCTTTCCACGTAATCATGAGATCTCCACCATCTAGGTGTACTACCACTTCTTTGTCTTTTTTAACATAATCATTTAATACAGAGGACACAACGGCGGCACATGCACCAGTTCCACAAGCTTGGGTAATGCCAGACCCTCTTTCCCAAACACGGAAATTAATCTCCTGGTTATTTAACACCTCAACAAATTCAACGTTCACACCTTCCGGGAAACGAGAATCATTCGTCACGGCCGGACCCACTGTTTCAAGTGGTGCATCAACCATATCATCTACATAAAAAATGACGTGAGGATTCCCCATCGACACAGCCGTTGCGTACAAGTTTTCTTCACCAACTAAAAACGGTTCTTGTATAACATGATCATCTGCATCTCCTGTTAAGGTTTCCATTGGTATTTTCCCACGTTCTAAAATAGGCTGCCCCATATCAATCGAGACGTTTTTCACCACACCTTGTTCAACTTCGACTTCGGCATCAACCACACCTGATTTGGCTTCAACCGTAAACGTTGTTTGATCAACATAACCTAAATCGTATGCTAGTTTTGCGACACAACGAAGTCCGTTACCACAGTTCATCGCTTCTGATCCGTCTTTATTAAAAATTCTCATCCTTACATCAGCAATATCCGATGGCAGCATTAAAATCAAGCCATCTGAACCAATACCCGTATAGACATTAGAGACAGCTTGAGCTAGTGGTGATAGGTCTTCTTCATCTAAGGCAACTTTAAAACCATCTATATAAATGTAATTATTGCCTAGGCCATGCATTTTCGTAAATGGAATATTCATACTCATATCTCCTATATACTCGGTTCATCTTCTTCTAGTTGTTTATAAATATTATCTACTAGCTGTTCAGGTGTCTCAGCTGTTACACAAACACCCTCAACTAGCGCAAATAGCGTCATTGAACAAAGCGCACAGTGGCTCGTACATCCTAATTCAACGACATCGAGATCCGGATCACGAGATAATTTATCATATGCTTCTTGAGATCCACTCATTAAATTATTGATACAGAACTCTATATTTGGGTTCATATACACACTCCCTTAATCTTGTTGATTGAACCCATTTCTGTTTATGATTGTGGTTCTAATCCCCGTTCTTCTAACGCCTTATAAACCGTTTTTAATTTAGGATTACCTTCCCCAACAATTTCATCTTCAATCAACACAACTGGATAAAACATATCTTCCTCAACCACCCGCTCAGCAAACTCTTTATATGGCCCTTGTTCAGGCGGATTAAATATATCAACATATTTATATTGAATGGCATCTTCACCAAACTTACGACCGATCGCAGCTTGTAACCACTCATATTGTTCCTTAGAACTTGGTAAATTCACACAACTTGGGCAAAGTACCTCAGCACCATAAACCGTCAATTCGATGTTCTTCCCCATACTTCCCCTCCTAAGTAAATCTTTCAGTTAATTTTATTTTACACCATAAGAAAATCTAGGTACAATGATAATGATTCTCAATATTTTTGTTTAAACGGTTAGAAAAATATCAATTTCGTGATATAATATAGTTAAGAAAGGGGAAGATGAACGATGTTTGAACAGGTACAAGAAGTCATTGGAAAACTACGCCCTTTTTTACTTCGTGACGGAGGCGACGTAGAGTTAGTCGACGTGGATGACGACGGTATTGTACTTCTACGTTTGAAAGGTGCTTGCGGAAACTGCCCGAGTTCTGCCATCACACTTAAGGCAGGTATTGAACGCGCATTACGTGCAGAAGTACCTGGCGTACAAGAAGTAGAACAAATTTTCTAATACTCTATAATCAGTACAAATCGCATGTGGCCGACACATGCGATTTTTTTCTTATCATAATGGAATTTTTATTATAGAGGATTGATTTACCCCCATAGAGTGCGGATTAGCACCCATAGATCCTCAACTAACGCCCGTAGAATTCCGTTTAACACCCATAAAGTTCGAATTAACACCCATAGGCTTATTAATGACACCTATTCTTTTAGAAATGCATAACCCAAATAGATAAGCAAGAAGTACATTTAATTAACAGGCGTAATTGGATCTTCTCCATTCAACACTCGCGCAATATTCTCAACCGCTAACTCCACCATCTTCATTCGAGTATCCACACTAGCTGATCCAATATGAGGAAGTGCCACAACATTGCCCAAACTCAATAATGGATGATCACTCTTAATCGGTTCATTTTTAAATACATCTAAACCAGCTGCTTTAATGTCTCCATCTTCTAGCGCCTTAAATAAATCCTCTTCATTCACGACACCACCGCGAGATGAATTGATAAAAATAGCTGATTCTTTCATGTTCTTAAAAACATCTGCATTAAACATATTCTTCGTTTCATCTGTTAAAGGTGTCATACAAACAACAAAATCCGATTGTTGAATAAGTTCATCAAACTCAACATAAGTCGCTCCAAGTTCCTGCTCGGCATTCTTTTTCCTAGAACGATTATGATAAAGGATACTCATATTAAATCCTGTTGCTCTCTTAGCAACAGCCTGCCCTATGTTTCCCATCCCTACTATTCCAAGAGTTTTATGATGAACATCTGATCCTGCTAATAAAAACGGCGACCATGTTTTCCAATCATCCTGCTTGACATATTCCACCGCTTCCGGAATTCGCCTTGCCGTTGCAAGTAATAAAGCAAACGTTAAATCGGCAGTTGTTTCATTTAACACATCCGGCGTATTGGTTATAACCACCTCATGCTTTTTAGCGGATTCCAAGTCAATATTGTCAAAGCCTACTGCCATATTAGCGACTACCTTTAAGTTCTTAGCCTTCTGAAAAACTTCCTCGTCAATTGTTTCCGTTAACATAGCCAGTACCGCATCGGCATCTTTTACTTTATCTAAAAGTTCTTCACGCGGAATCGGAGTATCCTCATGGGGCCACATTTCCACTTCATAAGATTCGTTTAGTTTATCAACGGCTGATTCGGGTAAATTACGTGTGATTAATATTTTTGTCATCAATTCCAAGCCTCCTTTATATTATTTAGTCAATGAAGTAAAATAAAGAAAAAATACAGGATAGGTGTGATTTATAATGAATTTAGAAACAAAAGCATTAGAAGCTTTAGAAGAACGAAATGTAAAGTTAGATGAAATTGCTGATCTTGTCTACTTTTTACAAGAAAAATATCATGATGACTTATCAAAAGATGAATGCTTAGCAAACGTTAAAAAGGTATTGCAAAAGCGTGAAGTACAAAATGCGATTCTAACAGGCATTCAACTAGATAAATTAGCAGAGAAAAATGAGCTTGATGAACCGTTACAACAAATCGTTGAACAAGATGAAGGATTATATGGTATTGATGAAGTGATTGCGTTATCGATTGTTAACGTTTATGGTTCAATTGGTTTTACAAACTATGGATATATTGACAAAGTAAAGCCTGGCGTTCTGAAACGATTAAATGATAAAAATTATGGATGCCACACTTTCTTAGATGATATTGTAGGTGCGATTGCAGCCGCAGCTTCAAGCCGTCTTGCTCACAGTCAATTTGATGCAATGAGCTCAATTGATGATTAATGATTAATTATTAATATCCTATCATAATCAAATTTACGTTTCATCTCCCAAAAGACTGTCCAACTTAGACAGTCTTTTTCATTTTTAACTATCCCTTGTCCACTTTTTCAATATTTTAATATGTTTGTAAAAAAGGTCATATTTAATCCTCATTTAACATTCCAACCTTCTATTCACATACACTTAAATTTTTTCTTTAACCCAAAAATTTTAATATTCAAGGTAAAAAATTCCTTTTCAGTTACAAGTATAAATTCATCTACGTTTCTACTTTATTAATGCGGGTATCGACATTGTAAGGTCATCAACCTATATTTAAATCTTGTCTTCAGACGCTTAAAAGGAGGTTTTAAATGAGCAAAAACCATGTCAGCTAGCCAATACTTTCAAGAAATGAGTGAAAAGTTTCAAGAAGGTAATGATGTTGCTAAGTTATTCTCAGAAAAGCTTTCTAAAACTAGTGAGTATGCTGCGCAACAAAATTCTGAGGATATTCAATATATTCATTTAAAAGATGCTCAAGTCTATAATGGAGATCAAAAGCCTACCCCTTCTAAGACAAAGTTCTTGTGGCGGGGTAAATTATCAGAAGTAGATGGTTTTTTCTTAGGCACGATTAATAATGAGCAAAAGGGATGAATCGAAAAATGATTCATCCCTTTTGTTCTTTCTTATCTAAAACCATTTATCTAAAGTTTCAATGGTATATGTTGGCTGAGTACCAAATTGAGTTAACTCATCTTTAGTTGTAACACCTGTTTGAACATGTAACGTATCCATACCAGCATTAATTCCGGCCATGATATCGGTATGATAGTTATCACCCACCATAATGGCTTCTTCAGCTCGAATGCCCAAATACTCTAAAGCAATTTGTAACATAAGGCCAGATGGTTTTCCAACGACCTCTGGCTTTATTCCTGTTACATTTTCTACTAAGTTAACGAACGCACCGTTACCAGGAACTAAGCCTTTTTCTGTTGGAACTTTTATATCCGGATTCGTCGCAACAAATCTCGCTCCTTTTTGAACATAAAGGCAAGCATCTCTTAATTTACGATATGTATTTTCCCGATCGATGCCCATCACGACATAATCTGCTTCACCATTAACCACCTGGACACCTTTTTCTTCAAGTGCATGGGTTAGACCCGCTTCACCAATGACATACGCAGTTGCATCAGGATTCTCCTCATGAACATGAATGGCAGTTGCTAATGAGGCCGTCATCACTTGCTCCACTTCAGCTTCAATACCAAACTGTTTAAGCTTTTCCACCGTTACCTCTGGTGTACGTGAAGAGTTATTTGTTACGAATATGTGAGGAATATTTCGATTTCTTAGTTCTTGAATAAACACTTTAGCTTCAGGTATTTCGGATTTCCCTTTATACATGGTGCCATCTAAATCAATCAAGTATCCTTTATAATCCTTCACAACTATTTCTCCTCACGTTTTTTGAAAGTCGTCACAGGTCCCATTTCCTTCTCAAGGTAGTCCAATACATACGGTCTGAAGTGCTCTAATGTTTTAACATGTTTAGACAGCACTTCTTCAATTTCCTTATGATTGACGTTTGTATATTCACGTACAAGCATTTTTCTAAGACCTATTGTCTCTTTATAAGCAGTTTCATCTTCTTTAGGAATCACTTGCTCGTCCACTAAAATATCAATAATATCTTCATAACTGCCTGGGTCACGCATAATGAACCCGTCAATCATCATATTTCCGACATCAATAATAGATTCAACTACCATTTGAGCTAAGCGCTCTGTTCCTAACTTTTCTAAAAATGATTCACTCGTTTGTTGTTCATAAGTTTCCAATAAGCCGTTCATATATAACAATGTTTGTTCAATATGGTCTCGATCTACGAAGTACATTTAAAACACTCCTTAAAATTGTTCTCAATACGTTATATTATCACATTATTGACATGAAACGAATTCGCATACAGTTATATTATGACATAACAAAGAAGATTTGCTAAAATGATGTCAACACTTGTTGAGGAGGCTTAACATTGGAATTTCAAATTATTTCAGATGAAAATGAATCAGCACAACTTCGTTATATCTGTGCGAAAACGGACACAAGGCGTTACGATCTTATCATGTTAACCAGCGAAAGTTTAGACAAAAAAGGTGAAGTGGTCATCATTGACGATCAAGGTTCAAGGTATACAAAAATACATAAGGATAAAATAGAGAACAGTGAATATTTAGCCCATGCATTTAATGTAAATGAATACGAAGCAGATGAAATTTATGATTTCTTAAAACATGTTATCGAATAAGATTAAGCCTCCTGTGCAAACTATTGGTACAGGAGGCGTTTTTATGCGAAAAAGTCGAAGAATTAAAGACCAGCAAGATGATTTTACACCTGTTGAGGTACAAGACAATTATCAAGTGCCTGAAGAGTTTCCTGATGGGAATTACGGTAATCCAATCAATAAGGATCGACCACTAAAACCTTACCCAAATAAAGAATCCAAACGACACCATACTGCGTTTGGATATGAGAATAAAGAACTTCATGCAGATCTTCCAAGACAATACCCAGGAGCTCATGTTCCACAGGATTATCCAAATGATGAAGGCATTACGCGTGATGAAAAAGAATGACCTCAAATTTCGAGGTCATTCTTTTTATAAATCAATTTTTTTAAGTACAAAGTAGGCGCAACCAAAGTTGCAATACTCGTATAAGTAATCTTCTAAAGTAGAGATTTTAGTATCAAAAGTTGCTTTTTGATTTTGGTCATCGTAAAACCCTTTTAATCGGAGTTGTCCAAATCCCCAATCCCCAACTATGAAGTCATATTTCGTTAATATATCACTGAAACGCTCATTAATGGCTTCTTCTTGAAAACCTTCTTTATGATCAATAATTAATTCATAACGTTGTCCTAGAAATTCCACTACTATCACCTCTGCTACAAATAGTGTACCATATTTTCCTATTTTAAAGAGTACATTTTTTTCAAATAAATGAACAGTATAACAACCAAGTAGATTTATCTAAAGGAGATTTTAACATGAGACGTCTACATAGGCGAATGACAGTAATCATCTTACTAACTATTATGGTTGTCTTACAAACTCACAATATCTCGGCGGAAGAAAATGAAGAGCTGGATGAGGCAACTCTGAGAAAAGCTTTATATCAAAAGACTGAAGCACTAACTCAGGTTCCTTGGTACTATATAGCAGCGATGGATCAGTATGAACGTAACATTAAGAAGACAAATGATGAAGACCGAATAACAGGAATTCAAATTCCTTTAGAAAAGTGGTACGGCATTCTACCTCCACATTCTAATCATAAAGAAAACGAATCGACTCTCAATTTATTTAATGGAATAGGAAAAGATGGGAATGGTGATGGCATTGCAGATCCGACAAATGATGAAGATGTATTATTTACGCTTGCTATGGAAATACAGCAAAGTATTGCCGAAAATCACGACTTGGAATCGGCGATTACTACTTATTACGAACGAGAAAAAGCCACTAAAATCATTACAGAAATAGCCCAGATGTTTAGGCATTTTAATACAATTGATTTAAGTAAGCGCGCATTTCCAATACCGAAATGGAATAACTACAGTTACCGATCCACTTGGGGCGACACTCGTGGTTATGGAGGACGTCGTATTCATGAAGGAACTGATATTTTTGCAGGATATGGAACTCCAGTCCGAAGCGCGTCATATGGTGTCGTTGAGATTAAAGGATGGAACCGTTTTGGTGGTTGGCGGATTGGCATTCGTGACATGTACAATATTTATCACTACTACGCACATTTAAACGCTTTTGCTGAAGGCATTGAAGAAGGTAATATCGTTGAACCTGGTGAAGTCATTGGATATGTTGGAGCTTCTGGTTATGGACCAGAAGGAACATCAGGTAAATTCCCACCACACTTGCATTACGGTATGTATAAAGATAATGGTAAACATGAGTGGGCTTATGACCCATACCCTTATTTAAGACGTTGGGAACGAAATCAGTAACTTGATTTTCCGCTTCATTCTTGAAAAAATATAAGGAGAGAAGAATTTTTGGAGTGGAAAACCTTGAAAAAAATTGCAGGAAGTCGAGTCATCAAAACAGGGGTCGCCATTTTTATAACCGCATGGATTTGTGACATGATAGGTTGGCCCCCTGTTTTTGCTGTTATTACAGCGATTGTTACCATCGAACCAACTGTGTCACAGTCCATTAAAAAAGGAATCGTTCGTTTTCCAGCATCAGCGATCGGTTCTTTTTATGCTGTTTTATTTATTACCTTATTTGGTCATGCACCAATCACTTACGCTCTAGCAGCTGTTTTCACAATTATTACGACTTACCGCTTGAAATTATACGCAGGTCTCTTGGTGGCAACGCTGACTGCGGTGGCAATGATTGATGTCATTCATACTAATGTTTTTTTATCATTCTTTATTAGATTAGGTACTACGACAATAGGGTTAATCGTCTCAACATTAGTTAACCTCTTCGTCTTACCACCTGATTACACAAAAGATATTCAATCAAAATTAAAAGCGATCACACAACGGACAGGCGAAGCTGTTGAAATGACGTTTTGTCAGTACATATTAAATCGTGTTGACAAAGCCAAGTGTCAACACGAATTGGATCAACTTGACCAAGAAGTACATAAAATTGAATCCTTAATCGAGTTTCAGAAAGACGAATCAAAGTATCATCCACTAACGGTCGATGAACAAAAAGAATTTCAGCACGCCCAGCGCCAACTCGTGCGCGTAAAAATCATGATTTATCATATGGACAACATACTTAACACCCCACTGACAGAACTGCAATTGAGCGATAAAGAAAGAAGCAAGATTTTAGAATCAGTCCATGAACTTGCTTACGCCATGAAGACGCATACCCAATTCGATTTAGAACAACATCACCAGAAACTAAAAGATCTGATGGAACTTTATTGGGAGGACAGTGACAAAATCCGTGATGGCAAGCAAGAATACCCAACCGCCTTCCCAGCAGAAATCATCGTGTTATATGAGTTAGTATCTATTTTTACGATTGTTGAAAACTACTATAAAGAAGAAGGCGTTTAATGTTTTATCGGCAAGTTTTCTGGATTTATCGGTAAGTTTTTGGATTTTATCGTCAAGTTTTTATGATTTATCGGCAGGTTTTCTAGATTTATCGTCAACTTTTTAAAATTTTTCGGCAGGTTTTCCGATTTTATCGGCAAGTTTAATTTTTAGTCCCAACCAATTCAATTACAAACCTTGCTCCTCCTAATGATGACTGTTCAACTTTTATCGAGCCTTGTGATTGCTCAATGATTGTGCGAGCAATAGCAAGGCCTAAGCCTGTCTCCCCACCTTTTCCTTTCACAAATCGATTAAAAATATATGGGATTAAATCTTTTGGAATTCCATTACCATCATCTTCTATCACGATTTGACTATCTTTAAAACTAACCTCCACTTTCGAATCTGCATGCCTAATTGCATTTACAGCTATATTCAGCACAGCTTGTAAAAACTTTTCATGATCCACATACAATCTAAATTCCTTGACTTGCTTCACACCAAAGTGAATACCTTCTTTTTCAGCTAATGGCAACATTCGATTATGAACCTCATTCAATAATGTTTTTGATTCGATCCATTCTCGTTCATAAGGTAGTTCTTCGCTTTCAAGCTTAGCAAGCCAAATAATTTCGTTAATGATTTTCTTTAACCGATTAATTTCTTCAACCATCGTTTCAAGACCTTGATCACGCTCTTTGCCTTCAAACACGCCCTCTTTAATTCCTTCAGCATACCCTTGGATCGTCATCAGAGGTGTCTTCAGTTCATGACTTGCATTTTGGAAAAAGACTTGCTGTGATTGCATGTAATTTTTTAACTCATTAGCCATATCAAATAAACTCTGTTCAACTTCTTTTATCTCACCTGTAGCATTAACACGTTCTAAATCATCAAAACGTCTCTTCTCAACTTTCTTCAACTCATTCTTTAACATCGTTAATGGTTTAACTAAGCGATTCGTTAAGAAGTAACTTAGTAATATTGCAAGAGCACCTCCTATTAAGAACACAATTAATAGCCTGTTAAAAAAACTACTTTGAACAGCTTGTAAATCCCGTATAGGTGTTAATAATATTAATTCCGTTCCACTATTATTCGGTTGCCTTACAATACGAGCCGTGACATATTTCTGAGACGTACCATCCCATAGTTCATCGGAATAATTGTTAAAATAACCTTTTTCATAGAACTGACGGGTATTATCAACAGACATAGTTGAAAACAGAACCGTTTCCTCTGTTCTGTTATATAAAATCAACTCACCATCTTGTGATTGTAAAAACTCTTGGAATTCGTTAACAGAACGAATTGACCCATACTCTCGATTTAATATATCGATTAAGATTTCACCTTTTTGCTTTAGCTGCGTTTCTTCTTTATCGATTAACATGTCCATAATTAGTGAATAGGTAACAAAGCCTGTTACTGTTAAAATAACGACCAAGAGTGTAGTAAAAGCTAAATTTAGCTGTGTACGTAACCTCATTTAAGATCCCTCATCCATTTTTAAACGGTAGCCATACCCCCACACGGTCTCAAGTGGAATGTCAGGCATTTTTTTACGAAGGCGTTTTACTAAATCATCAACGGCACGATCACTTCCAAAGTAATCATCGCCCCATACGTGTAATAACAACTCTTCGCGCGAATAGGCACGATTAGGGTATTCAGCGAAAAGCGTTAACATATCAAACTCTTTTGCCGTCAACTCTACTTCCTCATCATCCCAAAACACACGTCGCTCACGTTTGTCTAGTTTTAATGGACCAACTTGAATGGCATTATTAGGTTTTGGAGTACTTGGACGATCGACGCGTTTAAATAATCTTTTAACTCTTGCAACTAATTCACCTGGGCTGAAAGGCTTTGTTAAGTAATCATCTGAGCCTAATTCTAATCCTAAGATTTTATCTATATCTTCATCTTTTGCAGAAATGATGATAATCGGTACATCACTGTCTTCTCTGATCTTTTTACAAAAATCATACCCATCCATCCCTGGCAACATAATATCTAATATCCACATATCTGGTGGTTGTGACGTATGTAGACTCATTGCATCTTCTGCTGTATCAAACACGATTGTATCAAAATTTGATTTCTTTAAATAAGCAGATACGATTTGCTGAATATGCGGATCATCTTCTACAATTGCAATTCGCTTCATATTACGCACCTCCATTACTTCTATACCCTATGTTACAACTATTTTATATAAATTGAGAAATCACCTGTTAAATTACACACTTTTTATATATTTTCATTAAATGATTGCCACAAAAACGATCCATAATATTAATTGAAAATAAAATGATGAGGTGATCAATATGGAACAAAACTATAACGATTTCAAAACACAACACCAAGAATCAACTGCTCATCAGAAAAAAGGAACTGGTCAAATCTTAGCAGCCGGCATCTTAGGTGGTCTCGTTGCTACGGTTTTAATAGCTTTCCTACTATCTAGTAATATATTAACAAGTGCATCCAATGAAGAGCCAACACCTACCCAGGAGGCTGCGGAAATTTCAGATCAAATTTTTGATGATGCCTCCTTATCTGCAGATCTCAATGAACTTTCTAAATCTATTGTAGGGGTTGTCAACATTCAAAGGCAAAATGTGTTTGACCAAGGTTCAGATGCAGGAACTGGTTCAGGAATAGTTTATAAAAAAGACGGAGACTCAGCCTATGTTGTAACGAACCAACACGTCATCGATGGTGCGAAAAGTGTTGAAGTCGCACTTAATCAAGAAGAGCGTGTAGAGGCTGAAGTGATTGGTGAAGACCCATTAACAGATTTGGCTGTATTAAAGATTGATGGGAAACACATCGATACAGTGGCCAAATTAGGTAGTTCAGAAGATTCCATGGTTGGTGACACTGTTGTTGCCATTGGTAACCCACTAGGATTAGAGTTTTCTAATTCTGTTACAAAAGGCATAATTAGTGGTAAAAACCGATCATTAAGTGTCGATACGAATGGTGACAGACAGCCAGATTGGGTAACGGATGTTATTCAAACAGATGCAGCCATCAACCCCGGCAACAGTGGTGGCGCATTAGTCAATGCCAAAGGTGAAGTCATTGGTATTAACTCTATGAAAATAGCCCAACAGCAAGTTGAAGGCATGGGCTTTGCAATTCCAATTGAGCAAGCTCAGAAAATTATATCTGATATTGAGGAACACGGTGAAGTCAAACGTCCATTAGTTGGAATCAGTGTTGTTAAAATGAATGAGGTGCCACAACCTTATACACAAAACATTAATGTTCCTGAAGATGTTAAAGAAGGGATTGTCGTAGCTCAAGTGGAAAGTGGTTCACCAGCTGATGAAGCAGGCTTGCAGCAGTATGATGTCATTACCAAAATTAATAATCAAGAGATTAAGAACTTAATGGATTTAAAAGTGTATCTCTATAATGAAGTAGAGTTAGGTGATGAAGTGGAATTGACTTATTATCGTGATGGTAAGAAACAAACGACGACAATTTCTCTCGACCAAACAATTTAACAAGTAATAGATTTTAAACAAAACCGCTGGATGGTGGTGACCCCCAAGAGTTAGATTTTTCACTCTAACTCTTGAGGGCAGTACCGATACCCAGCGGTTTTTGTGTGAAAGGGATGATTTTACTAGACAATATTTGAGTTTTACTAGACAATTTCGCGATATTACTAGAAAATTTTTTCAATACTAGACAAATCATGTTTTTGTATAGCAGAAAAAATCACAAGTGGCCGTTCATCCATGCATTGCAGTTCAAAACTGCTCCGCTTCTGTTGATCCTGCTAATGCCACAGTTGATGATGTGCCTCCTGAGATGACTTGTGATACTTCATCGAAATAACCTGTACCGACTTCGCGTTGGTGGCGTGTTGCTGTGTAGCCATCTTTTTCACTCGCAAACTCAGCTTGCTGCAACTCTGAATAAGCCGCCATACCTTGATCGCGATAATTACTAGCCAGTTCAAACATGCTGTGGTTTAATGCGTGGAAACCAGCTAATGTGACGAACTGGAATTTGTATCCCATCCGACCTAACTCTTTTTGGAACTCTTTTATTTCAGCATCAGATAATTTGCGTTTCCAATTAAATGATGGTGAGCAGTTGTAAGCTAATAATTTTCCTGGGTATTTTTCATGGATTGCATCTGCGAATCGTTGTGCTTCCTCTAAGTTTGGTTCAGCCGTTTCACACCAGACTAAATCCGCATGAGGTGCATATGCTAAACCGCGCGCAATAGCTTGATCCAACCCTGCTTTTGTTCGATAAAACCCTTCTGCCGTTCGCTCCCCTGTAATAAACGGTTCATCGTAAGGATCAATGTCACTTGTGATTAAGTCAGCTGCATTCGCATCTGTACGTGCGATGATTAATGTTGGCGTTCCCATAACATCTGCTGCTAAACGAGCTGAGATTAAATTTCGGACAGCCGTTTGAGTCGGCAATAAAACTTTACCACCCATGTGACCACATTTTTTCTCTGAGGCTAATTGATCCTCAAAGTGTACAGCTGATGCGCCAGCTTCAATCATCCCTTTCATAAGCTCGAAAACGTTTAGCTGACCACCAAAACCAGCTTCAGCATCTGCTACAATTGGCGCAAACCAATCAACCGAATCATCACCCTCCGCATGGTGTATTTGATCGGCACGTTGCAAAGCTTGATTAATCCGTTTCACCACACTCGGTACACTGTTGGCTGGATACAAGCTTTGATCCGGATACATATGTCCTGATAAGTTTGCATCTGCTGCAACCTGCCACCCACTTAAGTAAATAGCTTTCAAACCTGCTTTAACCTGTTGCACTGCTTGATTCCCTGTTAACGCTCCAAGCGAGTGAACGTAATCTTCTTCATGAAGTAATTTCCAAAGTTTTTCAGCTCCACGAGTCGCTAATGTGTAATCAATATCAATCGAACCTTTTAGACGTTCGACATCTTCAGGTGAGTATGGACGCTCAACTCCTACCCATCTCTCATTCGTCTCCCAATCATTTCTTAACTGTTCTACTCGATTAACGTTCATTTGTTTTTCCCCCTTGAATTAATAATTGGTATGCTGGAATCGTTAAAAAATCTTCAAACTCTTCTGATGTCACTAAGTCTATAAACAACTGACAAGCTTCTGGGTAATTCTTTTTTAATTCTTCCGGAAGTAAAGATTCAACTAATTCGAGGTTAATCTTCCTTCCATCATCCAAATGCGCACCGTGTTGAAGCCACTGCCAAACTTGTGCTCGTGAGATTTCAGCCGTTGCGGCATCTTCCATTAAATTATTTAATGGAACAGCTCCACGCCCCCCTAACCAGGCGGCAATGTACTGAATTCCAACAACAATATTGGTCGTTAACCCTTGTTCCGTAATCTTGCCATCAGGTACTTCTAATAAATCTTTCGCCGTAATATGAAGATCATCACGTTGACGACTAATTTGATTAGTTCCGTCCATAAACTTTGTGAAAACATCCATCACTAAATTGACCATCCCTGGATGAGCCACCCACGTACCATCATGACCATCCCTAACTTCGCGTTCTTTATCTTTTTGCACTTTATCGAAGGCTGCTTCGTTTGCCTCTGGATCATTTTTTACTGGAATCTGAGCTGCCATGCCTCCAATCGCAGGAGCTTGACGCTTATGACAAGTTTTAATCGCTAATAAAGAGTACGCTCTCATAAATGGCGTCTCCATCGTGACCGTTGCTCGATCTGGAAGAACATATTTAGGGTCATGATGGAAATTTTTAATATAACTAAAAATATAGTCCCAACGTCCACAATTTAAGCCGGCAGAGTGTTCACGTAATTCAAACAAAATTTCATCCATCTCAAACGCAGCTGTAATTGTTTCGATTAATACAGTTGCTTTAATCGTCCCTTCAGGAATACCTAAGTAATCTTGAGCAAATACAAACACATCATTCCATAAGCGAGCTTCACGATGATTTTCTAATTTCGGTAAATAAAAGTATGGTCCTGTACCTTGGTTAATTAGTTCTTTAGCGTTATGGAAAAAATATAGTCCAAAATCTACTAAACTAGCTGACATTGGTTCTTCATCGACGATTAAATGCTGTTCATCTAAGTGCCACCCTCTTGGTCTAACTATTAAAACTGCTGGATCTTCATTTAACTTATATTCTTTTCCATTATCACCCGTAAAATCAATCTGCTTCCGAATCGCATCTCTAAGATTGATTTGACCGTTCATCATGTTTTCGAACGTTGGGGACGAAGCATCCTCAAAGTCTGCCATGAACGTTTTTGCACCAGAGTTAAGCGCATTAATAATCATTTTCCGATCTACTGGCCCTGTAATCTCTACTCGTCGATCAAGTAAATCATCGGGTAATGGTGCAACCGTCCAATCTCCCATTCGAATATCTTCTGTTTCATCCAGAAAATCTAACTGTTTCCCGTTTTGTAATTCTTCGGTCTGTACTTGGCGTTCTTTTAATAAATGCTGGCGCGTGTCATCGAATCGATGGTGTAGTTCGTATAAGAAATCCAGAGCTTCTTTAGTTAGAACTTCTTCTAATTGATCGACTTGCTTTGTTACTTCAATCCGCTTTACATTTTCTATCAAGATCTAAACCTCCTACTGTTATAAAACATATAATTTTAATAACAATTGTTATATAACAACATCTACAAAAAATTAGTCTTCCTTCTTCGAAAGACAATACTCACATTCTAAAAGAACCACACTCTCATCAACAGGTTTACCACACTCTTGGCAAATGTGTTTCATAAATTATACCCCTTTCTGTTACAATACAAGTTTTATTTTGTTGTTCTGTTATAAAACAGTTTATGTGTAAATTCAGAAAAATGCAACACCTTTTTTAAGATTTTTTCTTGAATTGTTAATTCATGCCCGTCTCTAATAGCTTTCTCAATTCAAAACGGTACTTTTTTACTATGCAGCATATTGATTATGAACGAGTTTCTCTTTTTTATGAACGAGTTTCTCTCTTTTATGAACGAGTTTCTCTCTTTTATGAACGAGTTTCTCTTTTTTATGAACGAGTTTCTCTCTTTTATGAACGGGTTTCTCTCACTTATGAACGGGTTTCTCTCTTTTATGAACGAGTTTCTCTCTTTTATGAACGGGTTTCTCTCTGTATGAACGTATTTCAATCACTTATGAACGTAACACTCATGCCCTAACAGTTTTATCTCCACTAAAAACAAAAAAAGTGAGCAGATCGCAATCTGCTCACTTCTACTATCATTTAATTATTTTTAGAACGTTTAACAGCTGTAACAATACTTGCTGCTAAGCCTCCCCAGATAATTACCATACCAATGATCATAACGACAATCGCTTCTAATGTCATACGGCTTTATCCTCCTTTGACGTGTCTGAAGATTGACCTAAGAGCTCCGGATTCCACTTTTTCAATGTAAATAGTAAACCGAAGATTAATGCTCCTGCTGCAACTGCCCATCCACCGTAAAGGATGAATGCGTCAGAGTAGCCTTCATAGTTACCGTTATCAGTATCATGTAGGCCTAGGATGTTTTGTTTAAATAAACCAAACATCATGTAACCAAGGACGATTGGCGTAATGACACCAAGTGATGCTTTCCACCAGCCGCCAAGCTTAATTGAAGAAACACTATTAGCATGTTCTTGAATATTACCAAGCTTACGTAGTACCCAAACAACTACGACAACTTCTACTAATCCGATAAATGCTACACCGAATTGGTTAATGAAGTAGTCTGCTGCATCTAAGAAGAATAGACCACCTTGTGTCGCGAAAAGTAACGATACAAGAGTTGCTAGACCTCCTCCTAATAACACTGCTTTACTTCTTGAAATATTAAACTTCTCAGAGAAACCTGCCACATATGTCTCAACAATTGAGATTAGTGACGACATACCAGCTAATACAAGTGAAGCGAAGAATAAGAACCCAAATAAACCATTCATTCCAGGGAACTCATTAATAATTAACGGGAAGATTACGAATGCTAAGCCAACTCCACCCGCTACAACTTCTTGTACTGGTTCACCCATTTGTCCGGCTAAATAACCTAACGCCGCGAATACACCAATACCTGCTAATAATTCGAAACTAGAGTTCCCAAAACCTACGATAAATGCGTTACCTGTAATATCAGATTTCTTATCTAGATAACTAGAATACGTAATCATAATCGCAAATGCGATGGATAAACTAAAGAATATTTGTCCGTAAGCCGCAACCCAAACAGTAGGTTCTAAAATCTGAGAGAAATCAGGTGTGAAAAATGCCGTTAGACCAGCACCTGCACCTTCTAAAGTTACAGCACGTACAACAATAATTAAGAAAATAACTACTAATGCTGGGATAAAAATACGGTTTGCAATCTCGATCCCTTTTCTAACACCTTTAAATAATACGAATAGTACGACAGCCCATACAATTAATAATGGGATTAAGACTTCAGGGACGAATACACCCGTTTTACCTGGCCCCACTCCTTCAGCTGTAATGCCTAAGAAGTCATATAGGAAGGTTTCAGTGTCTGCTCCCCACTTTTGTCCAATTGCAAAATAAGAATACATAATTGCCCATGCGATAATGGCTGCATAATAAGTGGAAATAACAAACGATACGAATACTGCCCACCAACCTAGCCATTCTGTTTTCTTGTTTAAACGCGTAAATGTTAACGGCGCAGATCCACGATGCTTATGACCTAAAGAAAATTCCATGATTAATAGTGGAATACCAGCCGTTAATAATGCGATGAGGTATGGTATGAAGAATGCGCCCCCACCACTTTCATATGCTGTTGCTGGGAAACGCCAGATGTTACCTAGTCCAACAGCTGAACCTACTGCTGCTAGAATAAACCCTAGCCTTGTACCCCATTGAGCACGATTTTCCATCTCAATACTCCCCTTTCAAAGATAGTTTCTAATAGTTTATGTGCTGGTCTTAATTTTAATGAATTTTATATATATTCAGATAATTAAGGCCATAAGTGTATATAAAGTATTGTAACCAATGGCCTAGAGCATGTCAAAGTTTTTTTCAGAAATTTCAATTAACAAATTTATACATAGAAAAGCGCATGCGTCCGTTTAACCACGCAGTGATTGGACCGACTAAACTGTGATAAAGGAAACACGATGAGCTTAGCAAATCGATGTTGACTTATCGTAGGTTTAGACGGGAAATCACCCAGTGGTTGGACGAATTGCGCTAGACAGATAATAGAAAAGCGCAATGACGAATTGTCATTACGCTTTCCAATTTATATTAGTTTGTAGAAATCTTTCTATAAATCACGTAAGTCATTAAGACTAAAGTACCAATAGTCACTAATAAACCTAGAATCATAGAATTTGTAAATGCAAACATGAGATAACCAAAAATAGATGCAACGGCTGCTAATATTGCATATGGAATCTGTGTTAAGACGTGGTCGATGTGGTTTGAACCTGCACCTGTCGATGATAGTACTGAGGTATCTGAAATTGGTGAACAGTGGTCACCAAACACAGAACCTGCTAATACAGCAGCAAGTGCTGGAACGAAGTAGCTCGGGTCCGTTGTTGCTGCGATTTGACCAGCAATCGGAAGCATAACACCAAATGTTCCCCATGATGTTCCAGTTGCAAACGCCATTAAGCCCGCTACAACGAAAATAATTAATGGTAAGAATGCAACGTTAAGGTCTGCTTCTTGAACTTTCTCAGCAATAAATTCACCTGTTCCGATACCATCGATGATCCCAACAATCATCCATGCTAATACCAGAATGTAAACTGCAGGTAGCATTGCTTTAATTCCTTCTAAAACAACTCTAAAGAAGTTTGATTTTGTACCAGGCTGAACAAAGAAGAACAAGATTGCAACAATAACAGCAGATAAACCACCCATTACTAATGAGAAGTTAACATTAGTGTTAGCAAATGTTGAAACAACGGTTGCAGCTCCTTCAGATGCTTGCACACCTGTATAAATCATTAGTGATACTGTAACTGCTACTAATGTTAAAATTGGAACAACTAAATGGTAAATACGGCCATGTTCATTTTCCGGAACATCATCTTGCAGGTCACCAGGCACATCAGAGCGAAGTGGATCAATTAACTCACCTGTCTGCTGTGCTCTAACTTCATGCTCTTTCATAAGGCCGACATCTAGTTTCATTTTAATAACTAAGAATACAAGAATGATAGCTGCAATAGCATAAAAGTTATACCCAATTGTACCAATGAAAGCGTTAAAAGCTGAGTAGTCATTAAGCGCTTGATCCGCGATAATGGTACCAATAATCCCGATAATATAAGCACCCCAACTAGATATAGGCGATAATACCGTTACAGGAGCTGAAGTAGAGTCAATTAAGTAAGCTAACTTAGCTCTTGATACTTTCTGACGGTCTGTGATTGGGCGAGAAACCTGTCCGATTGTTAAACTATTGAAATAGTCATCAATAAAAATTCCGAGTCCTAATAAACCAGCTGTGTACTGTGAACCTTCTCTTGTCTTAATTTTCTGGATGGCCCAATTACCAAATGCTCTAGCCCCACCAGTCGCAGTTAAGAACGCGATTAATACTCCTAGTAATAATAAGAACAATCCCAGTTGAATACTCCAAGTGTCCCATTCACCTATAGAGAATGATCCATTCGGAATTAAGTTCATTCCTCCTAAGTAGAATAAATCTCTAAATGAAGCCCAAATCGTCGCGAACGTGTCTAAAATATTGAAGCTTTCAATCATTAGAGCACCGACGATAATTCCAGCACCAAGTGATAATAATACTTTTCTAGTTAAAAGGACTAGTATAATCATCACAATCGGCGGAATCAATGAATACCATGTGCCGATAAAATCCATTTTCATTCCTCCTAAAAAATTTTAGTTAGTACAAGTTTATTCCAAATAAAAAAAGTAATGATAGAGAAATCTACCATTACTTTACACAGACTGGTTATTTCTCGATCAGTAGCTCCCCGCCCAACGCGAGAGTATATACCTTATTCAGATATACACCAACACCCATTTCTTGACGAAAATGGAGTGCTTCGGCAAATAACCCTTTCATGTACAGTCATTGTTGTCATCCTCATGCACATTACTCTTGTTAGTTGCGCCTCTACCTCATCGATCGATAAGGTTTATCTAGTTGTTTAAAATTTCACTTTGTTAATATAGCACAGGTTAATTAATTTTGTAAACCACCAATTTGTTTTTCTTCACCTAATTCACTATAAGGTATGGAAATACTAGGAGAATTGCCTCCACTACTATAGAAATCTGGGACTAGACCTTGAATAATTCGTGTATCAACTGGAATAGTCGTTACTACTTCTGTCGTTTTGGTAGAAAAAGGAATAACAATCTGCACGTTAACCTTTATTTCTATTTCAAGGCGGACCAATGCATTATTTATTCCATACTCTTCAATTATAGTTATAAAATCGGGTTGAACATCCCCTATAACACTAAAGTGAACTGGAACTTTTGGACCTAAGTTAGCTAGCAAGGCATTACCAGAAGCTTGACCGATTGGAATCCTCACAAGTGCTTCACTTTTCGTCGGTTCGTCAGGTTCAATCACTTCATCCTCTTCTTCTATATCAAAGTCAAGGGAGTTCCCTATGGGGCGTTCTCCTCTTTCCAGTCTTTTTAAATAGTTTTGAACCCTAAAAGTGGCATTTCTTAAGACCCGATTCACCATTACGGCATTCCATCCCATGGATACAATATTACCATCATCGTTCGTTTCAATTTGAATAAGATTTTCAACATCCAAGTCATCAGCAATTCGCTTGCTGACCGCTTCATTTATCGCTTCACGCGCATACTGACCTGTTAATGTTTCAGCAATATCAATTAAAGTTGGTTCAATACCGCGATTAATAATATAAATTGATAAAACTAATGAAATTACAAAACTCACAAATGTGAACATAAGAATTTGACCAAATGTTTTTGGTTTACGTTTTTTAAAAGGTTTCGGCCGATGAGTAACCCGCATGAAGAAAACCCCCTCGAAACATTTTATGTTCGAGAGGGTTTTGTTATGTATTAATTAGGACGGGGTCGTATTACACTCAGTAATTACCACAGATGGGTTACTGGCTAGATTTAAGTCATAGACTTGACTGGTTTGAATTTCGTGAGCTTGTTCTTCAAGAATACGAATAATTGGCCTGTCAGGCACCTTTGTTTGACTTGCAATAATTCCTTTTCGCCCATCACTTAAGGCAACATACGAGCCATTCGGATAAATAGAAATATGTTTTCTAAATAATTCTATGTACTCTTTGGAATATTGTGTACCACTACCAGAATACAAGATTTCTAATCCTTCATGAGGTAGAAATGCATTTCGATAAACTCGATTGGATGTGACCGCATCAAACACATCTGATACGGCCATGATTTTTGCGTACTCATGTATATTAGGTTCTTTAAGACCTAAAGGATAACCACTACCATCCAATCGTTCATGGTGCTGATAAGCGCAGTTCGCAATCGCTTGTGGAATATTTTCAAAACGTTTCAATATTTCATAGCCGTAAGTGGTATGTTCTTTTACCACTTCAAATTCCATATCGGATAGCTTTCCTGGTTTATCAATAATAGACTTTGGAACATGCATTTTACCAATATCGTGAAGCATGGCACCAATTCCAATCTCCTCTATTTGTCTTTCAGAGAAATTGAGTTCTCGTGCTAACACTAACGTGTAAACAGTTACATTTACAGAATGGTTATATAAGTAATCATCGAACATGAATATATCTGACATGATCGATAAGATTTCATCATGATTGTTCACAACATCAATAATTTCATTGACCGTTTTTTGAACGTCTTCAACGGATCTTTCCAACATATATTGCTTATGTTTTTTATCATTATATTGATCAAATATTTTAAACGTCTGTCTAATTTTCGAAATAGCTTCGACACGTAACTGTTCGTCAATAATATTTTGTGGAACAATATCTTCGGCTAACGAATCCTCAATATACACGTACCGAAAGTTAAAATCTTTTAGTCTATTTATTAATTTTTGAGTAAATATAACTTCCTTTTGTAATAAAATGCGACCATGTGCATCAATGATAGGTTTTGCGAGTTGATCTCCTGGTCTTAGTGCGTCAATCGTTACAGCCTTCATAGTTTTCCCCTTATTATGACATCTTTTTAACTATGATAAGCTTTTACGACATTTTTTTCAATGACTATTTAAGGCGAAGGAGTGCTTCCTTACCACTCATGCCCTCTTCCCAGCCGTATGTTTCTTTGGCGTAATTCGTAACTTTTTGTAATGGTGCGTATAATAATTCATCTCTCGTACGGACACCAACTGCTCTCCCGGCAACGATTTTACGGCCTGCTAATTTTTCATTTAATAAGTCTACATCAAGTGCGCCACACATGATATAACCTATATCATTTGAAATCACTAATAAATCGGTTTTAGGTAATTCAACATGCACAAATGTAAAAGGAACATCATCGATCCAAATTGGTTCTACATGTACCATTTCTCATCCTCCTCCTTCTCATATACCGTATGAAGACAAAAAAAAGAAGTGCCTGTCAAACCCTTATTTTAAGGTAGATAGGCACTTCTCCAGGATGTCTCGTAAAAACTCTGGAAGGTAATAATGTTTTTCTTTTACTGATGAAATAGGTGGTAATAACCAAGGGAATGAGAAAGTATCAGCGGTGGCGATTGTATAAGTTGCGTGAGGATCTACCTTCTCACCATTCACAAAAACAGTTTCGACATAATGTGAATTTTCATGATAATCAAGTTCAACATTGGAATAGACCATTTTGCCAATTCTTTCTCCCCTAAAACCTAGCCCTTTTAATTCAAATTGAATAAAACGCTCTGATTCAACCATTCTAACCGTTTCAACCAGTTCTTGACCTGTTAAAACCATCGTACAAGGATTCATCGGGTGCGGACAGCTTCTGTGGATGTCTTTCCTCGTAACAGGGCCCTCATCAAACCCAGTTAACAAAACACCTGAGTTTAGCATGGCGCAGTCAGAATTTGTCCACTTTCTTAATGCCTGAACAAAATGTTTCATCAAGGAGGTTTCTTCTGACCAATTAATCGGGTAAGGCTGTTCAAGTTCTGCGACAACACGCCCTAATGTCTCGTCTGATTGATCGTTAAGGTCTTTCAATTGCTTCGTTGTCGCCTGATCTGGTTGTTCATCTTCTACAGAAATAGCATACCCTTCTCGATCAATGACTGAGCGTTTCTCATGATCATACGTTAATGTAACTGTTCCGTAGTAATAACCATGTTTTCCAACAGCCGTTATTAATGTACCGCGATGAATTTGTCCTTGTCTTAATAAATGATGTGTGTGACCACCAATAATAACATCGATATCATATTGCTCAGCCATTGCTTCATCGGAATTAATCCCCAAATGGGATAGGACGACTAATACGTCTGATTGAGCACGAATGTCTGAATACCATTGATCTAACACATCAAATGGTGGATAGGTCTGCCAGCCTAATTTTTCATAAAATGCTTGAAAAGGGGCCGTCAATCCAATTACACCAATTTTAATTCCAGACGGTGTTTCGTAAATTTTATATGGCTTTAACCAATCCGGTTTAGCTTCATATTTCGGTTCAACGTTAGCGCAAACAACATCGAACGTTGCATCGTCATATAAATGATAAAGTTGTTTGGAAGGTAGTGTGATGCCTTCATTGTTGCCTAATGTTGCAACGTTAAAATTAGCTTGATTTAGAAGCTGAATATTACCATTTCCTAAAGTTGCTTCGGTAATTGGATGCGATCTGTCCATATGATCACCATTGTCTAATAGCATATAAAATTCTTTTTCGAATTGATGCTTATACGTTTTTTCTTTTATGTCATGCATGATTTTTGGCCAATTTTCAAAATGACTATGTAAATCGCTAGTGAAATAAAAATGTAGCGTTTCTCTCATACTTCATCTCCTTCGTCATCGATTACAAAATTAACCGTATCCCAATTATAATCATTAATAATCGCAATATCCATTCCAGCACTCGACTGTTTAACTTTTGATTTAACTTTGCTCCTAATACACCACCAAGCCAAGCACCCGGTACTGCTAATAATGCATATTCCCATATCACATTTCCGGCAATAACATGCGCACTGGATGACACAATACTTGAAATAAAAATCATAAACATCGAAGTTGGTGCTGCAATATGAGCTGGAAAGCTAAAGAATAAGATCATCGACGTGACCATTAACGAGCCTCCACCAATTCCGAAAAGCCCTGAGATCATTCCAACAAAAAAAGAAATGATGACGCCGAAGATGATGGAATAAGAGTATTGTACCGTCTCACCTGATAGCTCAAATTCTCTATGAATGTATAACTTTCTATCTTGAACATAGCGTTTTTTAGCAAACTGAAGCAAATAATCCTTTACAAAAAATAAACTCGCTAATATGAGCATTAAAATACCGAAATATAGTTCAAAGACTTCTATTTCCACATAACTATTTAACCAGACACCTACTAGCGCGCCTGGAATACTGCCCGTTAAAAATACAAGCCCACTGTAAATGTCTACCCGTTTACTTTTAAAATATGTAAGAGTTGAAGATAATCCTGTAAAAATCATGATTAACAAGGACATTGCCACAACGTTTTGTGGTGTGACCCAACTAAATGAATCAGAGAATTTGGAAAGAAACAATAGTGCTGGTACGAATATGAGGCCACCGCCTAGTCCGACTAAGCTTCCCATAAATGCACTTGCTAAACCTATTATAAGCATGATTATTAACAACATATGCAATCCCTCTCTTTAATATTAGATTAGCATATTTTGGTCAATTTAAATAGGTTGCTGGTGCGAGTGATAATTTCTTCTGTTTTATCGACCCCTATTTGAGATTTATCGACCCTATTTCTAGATATATCGGCCTCGAAATTTGTCGACGAGGTAAAAAATGCGGTTTTATCGACCCCTAATTTAAATTTATCGACCCTTTTGCTCAAAAAAATGGCTTATTGAGGTCAATAAGCCATTTCACTACTTCGATAATGCTATTTTGATATGTTCTAAATGGTGCTCTTCGTGCCAAGCTAACTTAGCTAGCTTTGTTGCAACCGTTATTTCACCATTTACCTCGTGAGTGAACGCTCTGTCTAATTGTTCTTCTTTCAAACTAGATCCTAACGATACAATCCGTTCATTGATGCCTTCTAACATTTTAATGGAGCTTTCAACCGGAAGTTTGGTGTCGGGTTGAGTTGCCCATTTGTCTTGGTCAAAAGCTGGAACTGTTGGATTATCGTCTGTTAGGGCTAGCTTCAAGCGTTGATACATGTTTAACTGTGAATCTGCAATGTGATGAACAAGTTCACGTACTGTATAACTGCCTTCGCGATACGTTTTGTCTAAATCCTCTTCACTTAATGAGTCAACCGTTTCCCTTAATCGATCTGTGTAAGTCTTAATTTCAGATAGCCACTTTTGAACGTGATCTAACGTAACGTTATCTGGCACTTCTAATTCACCGATAGGAAATTTAACACCCATGTTTCACGCCCTCCTTTTATAGTCCTTGATTTATATCTTCTATGATTAATAAGTAGTTTCCTTTAATCAAAATCAAAAAAATAACCCTGGTATAAACTGAGTTATACCAAGGGTTATTATCGTTATTAACCAATTGAACCTTCCATTTCAATGATATATACGTGCATTGGTTGATTTCGTTTGCTAGAATTACCGCTAAATCAACCAATGTGCAATTTTTATATTTGTTTGAAACGCCATCTTTACTAATATCGTTAGCATACTTGTTATCAATTTAAATCATGTGAAAAGCTATATCAACTTATACCATTTACCACTTTAATAGAAAAGATATGCAACTCTCTTTTCAATAATTTACCGTCAAATTACTTTTAAATTCAAAATGGTCATCCACTTCATCATCATACCCCATTTTAAAATTTGACCAACTTACTTCAATTTCTTCTATATCTCGAACTGGAGTAAGCATTTCAAAAACATAAAACCCCTCATAAGTATTTCCCTTCTCTGAAATTTCATCATCACCTTTTTCGAAAGTAGCAACTGAATCTTGGTAGGATATTTCTTCTCCGTTGTCTAACTTAATTTCCATTTGTCCAGGATACACCTTGAATTTGTCATGTGAGAGATTTTTGAAGTCCACTTTTAACCCGATGTAATTAGAATCATCTTCTGTCGATAACCTAATGTTCTGAAATTCAATATTTAACCCTTCGAAATTGTGAGAAATGTCAACATCAAAATGATAATCCCAAAAATAACTTTTCTCATTATACTTTTCTAATTCTTGATCCATTTTCTTATCATCTTCAGCTTCTGCTTCTGCTTGAGAATTTAACTCATCATCACCAGAACAACCAACAATTACAACAATAAATAGTATTGTTATACTGAGTAAACCCTTTCTCAAATTAACTCCCCCTCTATAACTACTACCAACATTATACATATTTCTAAATATTTCTACAATATATCTTGACTTCCAAATAAATTTCTATTTTATTAGTATCTAAAGAGAGTTAAGTGTTAATAGGAGGGAAAATTATGGAACTACAACAAAAACATGATAAATACGCTTTAATCACTCAGATATTAGAGGTAGCTTGTCAGCTGAAATATGATAGCCAGTATTCTAAAGAGCAAGCTGTTAAGGATTTGGAAAAGGTTGTGAAAAATATAGAAGAAAATTAACTCATATTTTGTCGCTTTTCCTAATATACATGTTTTAGGAGGTGGCAAAATGAAAAAGGATCAAGATAAGCATAGGGAAATTGCGAAAATGTGCAGAGAAATCCTAGATCAAGATAGGCCCTATTATCAAATTTATAATTTAACTGACCGAGAAAAAGATCTAGCTATTGATTTACTGTTAAGAGCCGTTTTGGGGTATTCAGAAAGAGAGCTAGAAAAAGGTTTGCCTGGTATGGACTACATTGAAAACAAATTTTATGCAGCTTATTATCATATTACAAACAAGTTAATATATCCTTCGCGTAATTAACACCAAATTCCCCTTTTACTCGATTCTAGAGTTAGGAGGGGATTTAATAATGGAATACATTTTTGAAGGTCATTTAGTAGATTAGGAAAAATGGGAGTATTATTGGTATTATGAGGATTGGGTCTATTTTGGCGAAGCGATGTCTGAAATATGTTATAACGCTTATCTTGATACTCCCAGCAAAAAAGAGTGTGATGAAATATGTAAAAGGCTATCTGGGGAGGTGCGAGTATACATTCTTAAATAAAAAAGCCCTAAATAGGGCTTAGGTTGAAGTTGTTACAAAATATTGAGTTTCTTTCATTTCCTCTGATAAACGTTGTAATTCTTTAATCTCTTCTGAAACGCTCATAGTATCTTTGATTTTAAATTTGTATTCTGGTTCATTTTGGATCCTCTTCAATTCTTCGAAAACTTTGTTATCACCCATTTACACAACCTCCTATATATTATAATATCACTTTCTTCTTTGTTTGACTCTCAATTTCTCTTATCATTCTTGTAACATCCATTTGATTTGAACAATTTTCACATTCAACTGTACCATCATCATTGATTAATTTATACCCTTTTTCGGGTTGTTGTTTAGATTTAAAATTTACTTGAATTTTATTCGTGTATCCACATTTACACTTCAAATCCACGAATATATGTTCGTGCGAATCATTTTTTTGCGGAATAGGAGCAGAATTGATGTTTTCATTAAAAAATCTATATATTTGAGAATTAATTGTTTCAATCATTTTATAAATATTGGAATCAAAAGTCATTCTCATAAGAGCGTTATACCTTTTAATAGCATCATTTAATTCCTCTTGCTCTTCATAATTAGTGATTTTTAATTTAAGCTCCTCTAAGTCATTAATCCTTAACGACCTACCATGCGTTTTCCATTTTTCATTATTACACAATTCAGCCGCTATTTCTTGTGCCCTTGCTATTTTTTCTTCATCTCTAACTTCTTCCCCTGTTTTTGAATGTATATTCCAATCCTTAAATTTATATGTTACTAACCAATCTGTCACTAAATCTATAGCAAAGTCTAATGAGTTTTGCGCACTTTCCAATTCGCCAGGTGAAATTCCCTGTAATATTGGGATGTAAGCTTGATTAAGACGTTGTTTTTCATCCACTTCACTTTTTATTTTCTCAAAACCTTTAATTAATGCATCTGCAGAGAAAGTTTTTCCTTGCCATGAAATTTGTGCATCTATGGGACCTAATGCAGAAGTACTATCCATTAATATATCATCACAAGCCATAGAAATTATTGTTCCAGCACTTTTTGCCCATCCCGGAATAATGACGGCAATATCTTCAAATTTATTCCTTAATGTTTTCACTATGTCTTCTGCAACTTCTCCTGATCCACCCGGAGTTTCTAATATAATATCTACCTTATTATTGTTTAAATTAGACAACTGATCATAAAAAGGTACTAAATCATCATACGAAAGTGAGATTGGCGCTCTACCTTTACTGAAATCTGCTGTATAAACTATGATATCTCTTCCTCTTATTGATGATATTTTTTCCAGCATTCTTTTTCTCTCTTTGGTGATATCATCAAAACTCATCTTTTTGTCTATGTATTCCCAATAAATGCCCATAAAAATCCCCCTTTACTTACTATATCGGATTCTATAATAATTTGTTAAATCCTTCAAAAATGCAAAAAAAATTAGCCCCTCAATTTCGAGGGGCTTTAGAGTCGGGACATGTTTGTGATCAGTCCACGCTATTATTATTTTATTGAATCGTCTTTTTATGCTTACAAATTACCTTTATTCAATCGACGTTGGAGCTCTTTAACCACTTCTGATGGACGACTTAACACTTTATCATGAGTTGTACCTAAATACTTTTGTAATTTACCGATGGTTTCTGGTCCTAATAATCCATCAACTTTAGCACCTATTAATTGTTGTAAAGCTTTAATGACTAAGCTTCCTTTTTTACCACTACCAAAAACAATAGTATTACCATAAAATGCATTGGTTATAGGATTACGTACCTGATCACTTATTTTGCCATCAACAACGGTACCTAGGTATTCTTGCAGTGCTCTAGTGGTTTTTTCTCCCCACTTACCATCAATAACTAATTTATTCTTAAATGCTGTCCTAGAAGGTTTTGTTTTCTCTGAACTTCCATTAATCGTCTTTTTCAAACTAAAAATACGAACTAACCCATTCACATGACCCTCTGCGATTGAATCAAGAAATGAGTCTTGTTTTAATAGTGCTGCATCTTGAGCGTTGTCAATAAAGCCATTTTCGGATAACATCGCCGACATTCTAGATTCACGAAGCATGTGAAAGTTAGCTTTCTTCCTGCCTCGGTTTGGCAGGTTAATTGCCTTTGTTATTTCTTCATGCATAACGTTGCGGTATTGAGCGGTTTGTGAAGAATCAGAAAGTCCACTATAAATATAATCCTCATAACCTCTCGCACTACCATTGAACGCATTAATATGAATCGATAGTAAATAATCAGCCCCCCATGCATTCGCATCATCTGTACGTTGTTTTAAGGTTAATGACTTATCAGTAGTACGTGATAATCGAACCTGCACACCATCGTATTGTTTAAGTAAATCTCTTATTTTTAGTGAGATGGCCAACGTTAAGTTTTTCTCTTTTAAGCCGTTACCAATAGCGCCGGGGTCGCTTCCACCATGACCGGGATCTAAATATAACTTAACCATTAATGTCACGCTCCTTATCTGAGAATTCTTCTTTCATTTCTTGAGTTACACTTTTGTTATCTTCATTAATGCTGTTCAATTTATCAGCTAATCCAGGAGGTGCGATGACACCTACAGCTGCTAAATTCTCAATAATACTCAATCCTTCGTTCGCAATATAAAAAAGCACAGTCGCATAAGTGACTGCACCATTTAAACCTAAAATCTGATCAACAACATTGGCCAAGATAATCACGACTAAAATAAGCAGCTTTCTAGCGTATCCAAACAACGATTTTCTGGACCATAAGTTCCCGTTCTTCAACGCTTTAAAAATCCCTGTTACAATATCAAGTGCCATTAATAGTAAGAGTAAATGTAGAAATTTTACGTTCCCAAATAAATAAAAATGCGCTGCTTCTAAATAGGACAAATTAACACTTCCCATCTTCTCATCTCCTTTGAATTAATCAAGAGTAAGACCCCCTCTATATTTTTTGGTCATAAAAAAAGAGGTGGTTAACACCTCTCGTACTCCCAACAAGTTAATTATGCTGTAAAACGTTCCGTCAATTTCTCTTTAACTAGGCTTTCTAACCCATCTAAACCAGGGTTAGCTTCGT